>DATNKY010000625.1:0-11084 GCA_035603155.1 Solirubrobacteraceae bacterium | reverse complement strand
TGATGCTGATGCGGGGCGTCAGCGACACCTCCGGCTGGACCGTCCTGATCCCCGGCTTCATCTTCGCCGGCGCCGGGACCGGATTCGTCAATCCGCCGCTCGCGTCGACCGCGATCGGCGTCGTCACGCCTGACCGGGCCGGGATGGCATCAGGGATCAACTCGACCGCCCGCCAGGTCGGAATCGCGATGGGCATCGCCGGACTGGGCGCGGTCTTCTCGCACACGGTCCGCACGAAGATCGTCTCGTTGCTCGATCACGCCCAGGGTGTTGGTTCGCATGCGGCCCACACGATCGCCGGCGGCGTGTCACAGGGCGGCGGCGTAAGCGCCGGGCTCGCCCACCTGCCGGCCCGCGTTCGCCCCGATGCCGTCCATGCGATTCGCGTCGGGTTCGCCGCCGGGCTCGATGACGTGTTCCTGATCGGCGCGATCCTGCTGTTCGTCTCGGCGATCCTGACGCTGGTGCTGATCCGCAGCCGCGATTTCGAGGTCGGCGCAGCGCGCGGGGGGGCGCAGCCGCAGGCCCGCGCAAGCCACGGCGACGGGTCAGGGCAACGGCCCACAGCCGAGCCGAGCCCGGCGCCGTAGCCGCGACTTCGGACCGACGGGCACGATCAGCGCGACGGTCGGCTAGCCGTCGGCTACGCGTCGTCAGGGGAGACGATCAAAGGCGCGCCGGCTCCGGCCTCCGTCCGGCTGCCGGGCCGGAGATCGTGCTGGGTGGCCTCGACGGCATGCAGCGGATCGCCTTCGGACACGAGCTCATGCTGGATACGCCGCCCCGGCCGGCTGGCGGTAAGCAGCGCCGCAAGGATAAACACGACCCCCACGAGTTGAACCGGGCTGGGCGACTCGGCGAGGATCAGGGCCGCCAACAGCACCGATGCAACCGGCTGCACGGTCAGCAGCATCGACGTCATCGCTGCTGGAAGGCGCGGTAACGAGGTCGCGATCAGCAGCCAGCCGAACACCTGTGAGCTGAGCGCGAGCAGCGCCAGCCAGCCGGCCGACGGCCACGTCGGCACCAGCCGTATGTCCCCGATAACCAGCCCGGCGACGAGGGAGAGGATCGCGCCGACCGCGGTCGCATCGAAGAGCGGCCCGGCCGGACGCCGTAGATCCGCTCCCCCTTGACGCAGCAACAACAGAAAGCCGACGTAGGTCACGCCGGCGATGATTCCGAACAGCGTGCCCCGCGCCGGATCGCGCCCGTAGGCACCGTGCTCGACGACGCCCGAGATCAAAAGCACGCCGAGCAGCGACACAGGCAGCGCGGCGAGGACCCGCCTGCCAGGGTGTTCGGCGAGGATAGCCCACGCGACGAGCGGCACAAGCACCACCTGGATGTTGGCGAGCACGGTCGCAAGTCCCGCGCCGACGTCGACGATCGACTTGTTCCAGAACAGCAGGTCGACGGCGAAGAACACGCCCGCGGCGAGCCCAGGCCACCGCTCGCGCCAGCTGCGGCGCCCGAAGCGACGGTCCTCGATCAACACGATCACCCCCAGAATTGGGAGCGCGTAGATACACCGGAAGAAGGCCGCGGTCGACGGCGAGGCCGCGCTGAGGCGGAACAGGATGCTCGAGAATGCGATCGTCACCGCGGCGATCAGCGCACACTGGCGCTCCCGCCCGCGAACCCACCACATCAGACCCACGTCCTCGCGGACAGCTGGATTCTGCATCACACCCTTTCTAGCGTGAACGACCGTTCGGGCATCAGCCGTTGTGGCCTGAATCACCGACTTGCGTCGGCCGTTCTGGCCTCAACGACTGCAGGGTGTCGGCGATGCGACCTGTAAGGATGGCCAGCCCGATGTCCGCGGACCGACAACTCGAGCGCGTCCAGGCGCACTGCCAGGCCGTGCTGAGCCAGAACTGGCGCGAGGGCCAGCGATCGTCCGATGGCGTTCCGTTCGCCTACACCTGCCCGAGTCCGGGCCACTACCCGTGGCAGTGGTACTGGGACTCGTGCTTCACCGCGATCTCGTGGCGGCGCTTCGATCCCGAGCGCTCGGATCGTGAGCTGCGGTCCCTGCTGGCCGCACAGCGCGAGGACGGCTTCATCGGTCACACGATCTTCTGGAACCACCCGCTCACCGGATGCCGGCGCTACACCTACAACGTCACCTCGGCCAATGCTCAGATGACCGCGAGCATCCAGCCGCCGGCACTCGCGTGGGCATGGCGAATCGCGGTCGGCGATCCGGCTGCCGAGCCACGGATCGGCATGCAGCACGACTGGCTCGCAGCCAACCGTGACCTCGACGGCGACGGGTTGATCTGGATCGTCCAGCCCGACGAGTCCGGACTCGACGCGTCCAACCAATTCGACCCGATCTGGGGACATCGGGCGCACAGCCGGCCCGGCTTCGTGCTGCTCGTCCGGCGCAACCGCCGTTTGGGCTATGACCTGCGTCGGGTCGCGGGCGCCGGCGGCCCGGTCGTCGTCGAGGTGCTCACAAACGTCCTCTACAACCTCTCGCGCCTCGCACTCGGGCGGCCCTCGCTGACGCCGGCGCTGATCGAGCGGACGTTTGACGAGCGCACGGGTCTGTTCCTCCCCTATTCGCGCCCGACGCCGCCCCGAACGTCCCCGGTCACCGTGGCGGCGCTGGCGCCGCTCGCGCTCCCGGATCTGCCCGAGCAGATCGGCCACCGACTGGTCGAGGAGCACGTGCTCAACCCAGACCGCTTCTGGCTGCCGGTGCCGCCGCCGTCGGTGTCTGCGGCCGAGCCGGGCTTCTCGCGGCGCGATGGCGGCCCGCTGCGTGTCCGGCGCTACTGGCGCGGACCCACCTGGGTCAACGCCGCGTGGCTCGTCTGGCTGGGCCTCGTCCGGCTCGGATATGAGCAGGAAGCAGCCGAGCTCGCCCAGCGCCTCGGCTCCGCGGTTGACGCGGCCGGGCTGCGCGAGTACTACGACCCGTTCACCGGCGCGGGCATGGGCGCGGTCGATTTCGGCTGGTCGACGCTCGTGCTCGAGCTGCTCGATCCCGATCCGCGGGCGAGGCTCAGCTATCTCGGGGCGCAGGCGCTAACGTGACGTGGATGGATACCGATCGCGAAATGCAACTGACCGACGAGGAGTGGCGCGAGCGCCTGACGCCCGAGCAGTACCAGGTGCTCCGGGGCAGCGCCACCGAGCGCCCGTTCACCGGCGCCTACGTCGACGTCAAGGACGACGGCACGTACCACTGCGCAGGATGTGGCGCGGAGCTGTTCAACTCCGACACGAAGTTCGAATCGGGAACCGGCTGGCCGAGCTTCTACGAGCCGGCGGTGGCCGAGAACATCGAGGCGCGCGAGGACCGCAGCCTCGGCATGCGGCGCACCGAGGTGGTGTGCAAGCGGTGCGGCGGCCATCTCGGTCACGTGTTCGACGACGGCCCGAACCCGACCGGCCTGCGCTACTGCATCAACTCCTGCGCGCTAGATCTGGATAAGAGCAGCAGCTGAGCCCGGGCTACTGCTCGAAGTGCCGGCGCTCGCGTAGCTTCAGGTAGCCGTACCCGAACACGATGAGCACCGCCAGCGCCCCCGCGGCGTAGGCGCCAAAGCGGGTGATCACATCGGCCGCCGCGGAGCCGACGAAGTATCCGACGAGCCCGTAGGTCACTCCCCAGCTGATCCCACCGAGCGCGTTCCAGACGAAGAACGTGCGGAATCGCATCCCGTTGATGCCGGCCAGCCACGCGGCGGCGAAACGCACGAACGCGATCCAGCGCGCGAGGAACACGGCCTTCGGACCGTGGCGGTCGAAGAACCGGTCACCGGCCGCGATCACCGCCACGCGCCGCTGGTGAAAAGGCCCCGGAGCGGCGAGCGCGTCGCGCCCGAAGTGGCGCCCCAGGAGGAAGCCGATGTTGTCGCCGAGGATCGCCGAGCAGACGCCGATCACGATCACGAGCCAGATCTCGAGGTGGCCCTGGCTCGCGAGCACGGCGGCGAGCACGAGCGCCGTCTCGCCCGGAGACGGGATCCCCATCGACTCCAGTCCGATGATCGCCGGAAGGAAGTAGCCGAGATGGCCCGACACGCCGACGATCGCCCCGTAACCGAGCATCACCGCCGTCCTGGCCGCGATCGCGCCGAGCCCGACCATCACCGCCGCCGCAGCCCCCCGCGGCCGCGGCTCATGCGTCCGTCCAGGGCTTCCGCAGGACCGCGAGCAGTGACAGGCCCGCCGGCAGGGTCCGCCCGCGCCGCAGCCAGCCCGCCTCGAACCGCAACGGCTGCTCGAGCGCGTTATTGAGCCATCTGGGGCCGAGGTCGAGGTCGGTGGTGTAGCCGTTCCGGGTTCCGAACCGGCGCTGGCCGAGCCGGATCGCCGCCGCCGGGGCGAGCAGCACGGTGTTGAACGAGCTCATCCGGACGACCGACCACCCGGCGCCCGTGACCGCGGCCGAGAGCGATCGCCGCGAGTAACGCCGGTGGTGGTGGTTCGCGTCGTCGTGCAGGGACCAGAGCGCCTGGTAGGCCGGCACGGTCAGCAGCATGAAGCCGCCCGGCTTGCAGACGCGCCGCAGCTCGGCGAGCGCGACACGGTCGTCGGCGATGTGCTCGATCACGTCGAGGCAGGTGATCAGGTCAAAGGTCTCGGTAGGCCACGGGAGCTGCTCGAGCCGGCCGACCTGCACCTCCGCGATCCCGCGAGCGCTCGCGAGCCCGGCGGCATCCTCGTCGAGCTCGATCCCGGATGGATCGCCGTAGTCGACGAGTTCCTCGAGCGTGCGGCCCGAGCCGCAGCCCGCGTCGAGCACCCGCGCCGCCGGTGTAAGGGGGAGCCGGTCCAGCTCGGCGCGGATGATTCGCCGCCGGCCGCGGTACCACCAGTGGTGGTCGTCGACCTCGAGCGTCGCCTTCATCAGTTGTGGGTCCATCGCGGCTGATGCTGTCAGCTGGTGGCCGGCGACAACGTCCTCGCCACCACCGGCGCCGCCTGCAGTCGCAGCGTGAAGCGCGCTCCGGGCCCATCGGTCTCCTCGAGCACCAGCTCGCCGCCCATCCGCTCGGCGAGCTCACGCCCGATCGCGAGACCGAGCCCGAACCCGGCCTGGCCGTGTGTGTCGCGGCCACGGTGAAAGCGCCTGAAGATCTGCTCGCGCTCCTCGGGCGGAACGCCCGGCCCCTGATCGGCGACCGTGACCTGCGCGGCGCTGTCGCCCCCGACCGTGATCCGCAGCTCGGAGTCTGGCGGGCTGACCCGGACTGCGTTGTCGACCAGGATCCGCATGATCCGCGCAATGCTGCCCGGGTCGCCTACGGCCCATGCCGGACCGCCGAGCTCGTCGAGCCGGATCGCGATCCGGCGGTCGGCTGTCCCGACCTCGAACTCGGCCATCACGGCGCGGCTCAGCTCTCCGAGCTCGACCGGCTCCGAGCGCAGCTCGACCCTGGCGTCGAGCCTCGAGAGGTCGAGCAGATCGGCCGCGAGCCGCCCCAGACGGCGCGACTGCGCACGGGCGCGGTCCAGCAGCGCGCGCGCGTCCTCGAGATCGGGCTCGGCGTAGCGGAGGTCGTCGTCGAGCAGCTCGAGCATTCCGTCGAGCGACGTCAGCGGTGTGCGCAGCTCGTGTGACGCGGTCGCGACAAACGATCTGCGCGCCTCCTCCTGCTCCTGGAGGCGCCGCTGCATCACCGCCAGCGTCCGCGCCAGGTCACCGACCTCGTCGCGGGCGCGGTCGACGGGGACCTCGACGCCGAGCCCCTCTTGGGCGACTTCGAGCGCCGCCTCGCGCAACCGTCGCAGCCGCCGTACGAGCCGCGCCGACAGCGGGATCCCGAGAATCAGCGTCAGCACCAGCCCGGCGAGCGCGGCGGTGATGAAGGCGTTGCGCACGGCGCTCACGGCGCTCGGGATCTCGCCGATGGATTTGCGAACCGCGAGCACGTACATGCTCGACTTCTTGCCTCGGATGCGGTCAAACGGGATCGCGGCTTCGGCGTACTGGGTGCCGTCGATCGTCGCGAAGCTGTAGACCCGGCCGTTGGTGCGGAACGCCTGCGCAACATCGCTGTAGGAGTCGTCCTGGGTGTTATCGCGAGGCTGCAGCAGGGGAAGGCCGATGTCTTCCGGCGGGTCCGGGTTGCCGAGCACCGTGACGGTCGCGCCGATCCGTTCCTGGAGCGAGGTCTGCGCGCCAACCAGCGCGGCCTGCTCCTTCTTCGATTTGTCGATGTTCGCGAGCTGCAGGCGCGTGAAGGCCTTGAGCGAGTCCTTGTTGCCGAGGTCTTTTTTCAACGTCGTCTTCTCGGCGTTGCGCAGGCTGTGCTCGAGCGGCCCCAGCAGCGCGATCGCAGCGACCGCCAGCGTCGCGAAGCTCGTCACGAGTACTGCGCCGATGATCCGACCGCGTAGACCGAGGGCGCCACGGCCTGGCCGCCCGAGGGTCACTATGGACCTCTGAGGCGGTAGCCGGCGCCGCGAACGGTGAGAATGTGGCGTGGCTTCTCGGGCTCGGGCTCGAGCTTCTCGCGCAGGTGACGGATGTGGACGTCGATCGCACGCGGATCGCGATAGGCGCTGTCCCCCCAGATCGCACGCAGCAGCTCCTGGCGGTTGAGCAGGCGGCCGGGATCTGCCATCAGCGCGTCGAGCAGCTCGAACTCGGAAAACGTGAGCTTCACCGGCTCGCCGGACATCGTCACCTCGCGCTGCGCGCGGTCGAGCGCGATCGGACCGACCACCAGCACCTCATCGCCCATCGCGCGCGTTCCCGAGCGGCGCAGGACGGCGCGGATCCGGCTGCGGAGCTCGGCCAGCCCGAACGGCTTGGTCACGTAGTCGTCGGCTCCCGCCTCGAGACCGAGCACCGCGTCGGCCTCGGAGTCGAGCGCGGTCAGCATGATGATCGGGACCACGTTGCGCCGGCCGCGCAGGGTCCGGCAAACCTCGTAGCCGTCAGGCCCGGCGCCGAGCGCGACGTCGAGCAGCACGATGTCGAACTGATCGGTGCTCGCCCGATCGATCGCGGCGCGCCCGTCAGCGACCGCGAGCACCCGATGGCCCTCGCGGGAGAAGGAGCGCGTCAGCATCTCACGCAGGTCCGACTCGTCGTCGACGACGAGAATGCTGAGCGAGGCGTCGGCGCTTCGCGGAGGGGCCGACGCCGGAGTCTGACGTTCGACTGACATCAATTCACGCGATCGTACCCACTTGCGGGGTCCATCCTGCACAGTAGGTACCTGCTCGTGCGCGATGAGACGTTCCCGAGAGCGCTACGAAAGCCGGGCGACGGCCTCGAAATCGTGATCGGCGACCGCGGGGTGCGAAACGCTCTCCTGCACGCGGCGCGGTGCCAGCCGACCGGCCGCCGCGACCGACCACAGCGCCACCAGCCAGGTGGCCGTCGCGAGCCCGACGTGGACCCAGACCATGTCCGACGGGAGGTGCAGCTCGTATTGGACGCTGCCCACCAATCCCTGCGCCGCGAGCAGCACGCCCAGCGCCGTCAGCGGCTCGACCACGCCCTCGGAGCCGCCGCGGTGGCGCTGGAGCAGCCAGACACCGATCACTGCCACGCCGAACAGCGCGGCGATCACGGCGTGCTGGTGGATCACCCAGGTCAGGGTGTCCGTTCCTTTGAAGTGCAGCCGGTGGACGTGCTGGCCCGAGACGCCACCGGAATGGGGCCCGGCGGCCGTCGCAGCGGTGCCGGCGAAGATCGTCAACGCACCCAGGGCCAGCAGTCCCCGGATCGACCAGACGACCACGCGGTCGCGCGAACGGGGACGCCACCCTGGCTCATACGTGCTGCGCCAGGCGAGCGCGACGGCCGGGATCAGGATCAGCATCGAGAGGCTGAAATGCGCCATCACGAAGCCCGGCGCGAGATGTTCGAGCACGGTGAAGCCACCGAGGACCGCCTGCGCCACGACGCCCAGCGGCAGCAGCACCGCGAGCACGGCGAGGTCGCGACGGAACGGCCGGCGCGTGAATGCGAACACCGCGGCGATGATCGTGATCACGCCGACGACACCGGAAACGGCCCGGTTGCCGAACTCGATCAACGCATGCGAGCTGAGCGGGGGCAACGGTGTCCCGCCGCACTTCGGCCAGTTCTCACAACCGAGCCCGGAGTCCGTAAGCCGGACCGCAGCCCCCGTGAGCACGATCGCCGTCAGCGAGGCGAGCGTGAAGTAGGCGATCCACCGGTACTGGGACGGGGTTACGGTGAGTCGCTCACGCATGGACGTCGCGGTAGGTGAACGGCAGCGTCGCCTCGATCTCGGCCAGCGTCGGAGCCTGCCGATCGCGGTCGGACGCGATCAGCTGCTGGCCCGCGGGCCATTCGATCGCGACCTCCGGATCGTCGAACGCGAACCCGCTCTCAAGCTTGGGGTCGTAGTAGGACGAGACCTTGTAGGTCACGTCGGCCACCTCCGACAGGACGCAGAAACCGTGTGCGAACCCATCGGGGACGTACAGCTGATGGTGCTCGACATCGTCCAGCGTGAAGCCCTCCCACCGCCCGAACTGGGGCGAGCCGCGCCTGATGTCGACGATCACATCGAAGACCGCGCCCCGGACGCAGCGGATGAGCTTCGCCTGGCCGGGCTGGAAATGCATCCCGCGCACGATCCCCGCGCTCGAACGGGAATGGTTGTCCTGGACGAAGGGCTCGGGCACTCCGTACTCGTCGAACGTGCTGGCGCGATAGGACTCGAGGAAGAAGCCGCGCTCGTCGCCGTGGACGGCCGGCGCCAACAGCAAGGGTCCGTCGAGCTTGATGAGGAGCTTCTGCATCGCTAGCTGGTCCCGCGCTTGACGATATCGCCACCGCCGCCGCAGGCGCGCAGCAGTCCGCGCCGCGTCAGATGCCCCAGCGCTCGTTGTGCAGGACCGGCAGCTCGCGCCCGTCCCGCGTGACGCCGGTGACCTTGACCTCCGGCCCGCCGATCATGAAATCGGTGTGCACGGCGCTGGCGTTGATCGCCGCGGCGGTCTTCTCGTCGGGCGATAGATGCGTGAACCCGGCGCCGAGGGCGATGTGGCTGGCGGCGTTCTCGTCGAGCAGCGTGTCGTGGAACACGGTCCCGCTGGCGCCGATGCGCCCGCTCGCGTCGACCAGCGCCACCTCCCCGAGCCGGTTGGCGTCCGCGTCGCGTTGGACGAGCTCGCGCAGCAGCGGCGCGCCCTCATCGGCGTCGATCTGGACCGCGCGGCCGCCCTCGAAGCGGACGCGGAGGCCGTTCACCGAGCGTCCGGAGATCAGCAGCGGCTTAGTCGAGGTCACGTGGCCCTCGGTACGTTCCGGATCGGGGCTCGTGAACACCTCCTCGGTCGGGACGTTGGGGATGTGCTGGCGCCCCCAGGCCGTCTCGAACTGGCCGCCGTTCCACCTCACCCCCCGGAGCAGGCCGACGGTCAGGTCGGTGCCGGGACCGACGAAGTGCAGCGAGTCGAGCTCGGCGTCCTGGAGGCGCTGTGCCGCGTCCGCGAGCTCTTGGGACCGGGCCCACCAAGCGGCGACCGGATCGGAGTCGTCGAGCCGGCAAATGTGCGCGATCTGTTCCCACAGACGCGCGAGCGCGCTCTCCTCGTCGAGATCGGGGTGCACAAGCTTCGCCCACGGCCCGCTCGGCCCCGGGACGATCGTCCAGTTGACCGCCCGCTCGGAGATGACCTGGACCCACTCGACGATCGGCACGGTGTCGCGCCCGATTCGTTCCGGATCGACGCGGTCGAGCAGTCCGGGCGCCGAGGGACCGCTGAGCTGGATCAACGAGCCCTTCATCTCGGCGAGCTGCCTCGGGCGCTCCCTGACCCAGGGGATCACCGATCCCAGCGCCTCGTCGGGGGCGTGCTCGAGCCGTACGAGCTGGACGTAAGGGTCCGCGTAGTGGACCTCGACCTGGTGGGCGCCGGCGTCGTAGGCGGCGGTCGCGACCTCGCGCGCCAGCGACTCCTGGCCGAGCTTGGCATTGAGTACGACGGTCTGTCCCGGCGCCAGATTGGCGCCAACGCCGACCGCGAGTTTGGCCAGGGCGGGGGCGAACTCCACGATCAGCCGAGGCTATCGCGCCCGGCACGGAGGCGGTCAGCCGAGGTTGCTTTGCCCCGCACTAGCTCGAGCGCGTACGTCTGCCCGATCAGGTCGGCGCCGAAGCTGTGGTGGCGCTGCTCGTCGACGAGCTCGAAGCCTCGGCTGAGATAGACGTGGCGCGCCGCCTCGAGCGGGTGATTGGTCCATAGGCGAACGCGCTCGTAGCCCGCGCCGCGCGCGAACTGGACCGCCGTGTCGACGAGCGCACCGCCCAGCCCGCGACCGCGTGCATCCGGATGGACGAGCAGGATCCGCAGCTGCGCGGCCCGGCGTTCGTCCGCCGCGACGCAGAACACGCAGCCCACGCGCGCCCCGTCGAGCTCTGCGATCCAGGCCCCGTCATGGTGGCCATCGCGGCCGGCACGGTCGGCGTAGTCGGCCACGATCCGCGCGACGAGCCGTTCAAAGCTCGCGTCCCAGCCAAACTCGTCCGCGTACAGCTCGCCGTGCGCCATCACCACCCAACCGAGATCGCCCGGCCTGCCCAGAGGCCTGATCACGAGGCGTGCGGGCGTGTCATCGGTCGAGTTCATCGCGCGCGTTACTGAAACGGTCGTTTCAGTAGCCTACGGTATCGGAGATGGCCGGCCCACAGAATTTGGACGCGGTCCCGCACAGCTCGGCGCGCCGCGAGGAGCTGCTCGAGCGCGCCTATGACCACGTGCTCGTGAACGGCCTCACCGGGCTGTCGCTACGCCCGCTAGCGGCGGCGATCGGCTCGAGCCCCCGGGTGCTGCTGTTCCTGTTCGGCAGCAAAGACGAGCTCGTGCGGGGGCTGCTGGCCCGGGCACGCGCCGACGAGATCGCGCTGCTGCAGCGGGTGCCCGACGGCCCGCCGGCGGATGACCTCGCCACGACCGCGATGCAGGTATGGGGGTGGCTCGCGGCCGACGAGCATCGCGGACTTCTGCGCCTGTGGACCGAGAGCTACGCACGCTCGCTGGTGCAACCAGCGGGGCCGTGGGCCGATTTCGCACGCCGGACGGTCGATGATTGGCTCGAGCTGCTCGCGCGATCCCAGCCGCCACGCCGG
>DATNKY010000546.1:0-2768 GCA_035603155.1 Solirubrobacteraceae bacterium | reverse complement strand
GCTGCTGCGTCGTCACCCCGGCGAGTGATTGCTCCGAGCGCGACGTCATCCTGGGGAGGTACCTTGTTTTGTGACGAGCCTTCGGCCTTATCGGAGTGGCGTCAGCGTCACCGAGGTCGTGGTGACTTGCCCCGCGACGGTCGCCTTAACAGTGAGATTGACGGGGCGATGCTGCTTGAGCAGTTTCTTACCGACGGCGTTGAGCCTGACCTTAACGCGCACCGTGTGATGCGCCGGAACTGAGAAGCGCGACGTTCCGTAGACGATCGCCTTGTTGGGCCTCCTCGCGGCGCTCATTCGGTGGAGGAGCTGCAGCAGCCCAGAGCACGTGGTGTCCCCCGGACAAGTCACCGGAATCATCGCAGTGTCGCCTGCGACCCGCCCGCCGCGGATGGTGACGTGGTTGGCGGGCTGCGGCGTCGGGGTGGACGTCGGTGCCGGCACCGGCGCCGGGGCCGGATTCGGGTTGCTGCCGTTGTTCCCGCCGCCGGTGCTGGCGCTGGTTGGATCGGGCGTCTGGATGGAGACGTCGTCGATGTCGTAGCTGTCGGAGTGGGCGGTGGCGCCCAGCGCGGCCGCCGGGAAGATGCTGTAGCCGTCGAACTCGAGAGTCTGCGGGGTTGGCGCGGCGACGGAGCTCAGGTCGATGCTGACCGGCTCCCACGCGCCGTAGCCCACGAACTCGTCGTCGACGAAGAAGACGTTCTGACCGCCAACGGTGACGTTGAACTCACCGCTGCTCTCCGGGCGATCGATGATTCGAAGGAAGAAGCTAAGGGTCGGAGACTTGCCGGGGATGGTAGAGGGCGGAATCGTGACGTCCTGCTTGACGAAGTCCTCAACGAACTGGTCGGTGATCGAGGCAGGACCCTCGCCTGCGCCGAGACGCGCCCAGTCGCTGCCGCCATAGGGCGCGTCGGCCGGCGCCCCGCATTCGGTCCCCGTGGCCTGCTCACCACAGAACGGACCGATCAGCGTCGTGTCAGGGTCGACCAGGCCGCCGAAGGTCCAGCTGCTGTTCGTGCAGCCCGTGGTGTCGGACGAATCGCAGAACGACTTCTCGAAGGAGCCGTCGGTCACCCGTTCGGTCGCCGCCGCCGAAGCGGGAACCAGACCGATCGCAGAGGCCACGCACGCGATGACCGCGATCCACTCGAAGCTTCTCCAGCTTCCCGTTCTCATCGTCCCTTCCATCGGGCCGCGTCCCCAGGGAGTTGCTCGGTCACCGACGCAGGCGGCGGTGACGCCTGCGGCGTCGCGGGGAGCCGGCCCCTTTTCCCTCCTCGCCGCGCGCACGCAAACCTACGCTGAGGCGGGTCCTGTTACATCGGGTGGTTCCCTACTCCTGTAGCAGTTCCGCCACCCGCGCACCAAGCTCCGCGCGCGAACGAATGCCAAGCTTCCGGTACACGCGAGACAGGTTTGCCTCGACCGTCTTCGGGCTGAGGAAGAGCTCGGCGGCGACCTGGCGGTTGGTCATCCCCTGCGCGGCGAGCTCCGCGACGCGCCGTTCATTGGCCGTGAGCTCCCCGGGAGAAGAGCGGCGCAGGCCGAGCCGCGCCAGCTCTTGGCGTGTCCTGTCCGCCCACAGCCTGGCGCCGACGCGCTCAAAGATCTCGAGCGCCCGCTCGAAGGACTGCTTGGCTAGTCCGCGTCTGCGCACCCGCCGCTCTAGGACGCCTCTGACGAGCAGGGTGCGCGCGAGCTCGAGCGGCATCTCGATCCGTTCGTGCGCGACCAATGCCCGGCCAACCGCCGCTTGCGCACCGGCGATGTCGCCGCGCGCGGCGAGCAGCAGCGCGCGGCACCGCGCTCCGGTCGCAATCGCCCACACGCGATCGAGCGCTTGCCCGCGGCGCTCGAAGTCATCGAGCAATCTCTGCGATCGGTCCAGCCGGCCTCTCGCGACGAGTGCCTCAACGGCATCGGGCAGAAAGAACGCGGGCACCGGCTCGCCGATGCCGTCCTCCTCGAGCTTCTCGGTTGCTGCCTCGCAGGCATCCCATGCCGCTGCGGGATTCCCGAGCGAGATCTCCAGCAGAGCGAGCGCCGCCGCGATCCAGACTGTCACCCACCCGTTACCGATGCGCTCGAGCAGGAGCCCGGCTTCGGCGCAGTCGCTTCGCGTCTGCGCAACTTCCCCCAAGTTGGCCTTGACCAGCGCTCGCTGCGCGAGCACGAGGGCCCGCGTCGACTCGCTCCCAGTCAAGGCTGCGACCGAGACCGCTTCATCGGCGAGCGCCGCCGCGGCCGCGAAGTTCGCGCTCCTGGTCTCCAGCCAGCCAAGCCACAGCAGGATGAAGCCGAGATCGCTCTCGTCCCCACGCTCGCGTGCGGCGGTCAAGACGGCGGTCAGCCGCTCGCGAGCCTCGGAATGCCGACCGACGTAGAGGGCCAATACCCCGGCGATCGTGCTCGGCCGCCAGAGGACCGGCATGAAACCGTCGGTGTCCTCGAGAGCGAGCGCCTGTTCGACCTTTTCCCACTGGACTCCTCGACCGCACAGATATTCGAATATCGCGCATAGTCCAAGTGCGGCACCGACCAGCGACGGGTCGCCGATCGCTCGGGCCAGGACGAGCGCGCGACCGGCGTGGCCCAGGCCGCCAACGGGGTCCGCAAACTGGCCGGATAGGTAGCCGAGGCCCAACTCGATCGTGGCCGCCAGCCGCGGCTCATCGGCGTAGCTGAGTGCCTCGGTGAAAAGGCGCACAGTGTCAGCGGAGTTCTCGTCGTTGAAGCTGATCTCTGCGAGAAGGCGCAGCGCA
>DATNKY010000573.1:0-2870 GCA_035603155.1 Solirubrobacteraceae bacterium | reverse complement strand
GTTTGGTGGGGCCCGTGTCGCGCGTGGCGAGGTCGCGTGGAACCTTCGGCCTGTCATGATCGTCTTTGGGCCTTGTTCTCGATGCATGCGTTGTTCTTAGAACCGCGTGGGTTCATCGCGGTCGTCGCAGCCGGCTGTTGTCCTTGAAGTGCTTAGCGAACGAAAGGGACTGTGGATGTCGACCATTCCGGGCGATGGGGCTCAGATCCCCGAACCAGCGGCAGCATCCCAGGTTGAGATCGACGGGCTGATGATCCGCTATGTCGCGGGAGGGGCTTCCGCGGGTACGCCGCTGGTGTTGTTCAGCCCGTGGCCGGAGAGCATTTATGCCTACGCTCCGATGTGGCCGCGCCTTTCCTCGCGGTTCTCGCTGACGGCGATCGACCTACCGGGCTTCGGCCGGTCAGACGGGCGCCCGGACCTTTACAGTCCGCGGGCGCTGGGTGACTTTCTGCCGCGGATCGTCGAGGCTCTTGACGTCGGCTCAGCGCACGCGGTCGGTCCGGATGTGGGAACGGCGGCCCTTCTGTTCACCGAGGCGCTGCACCCTGGGGTGTTCGTGAGCATTCAGGTTGGCGGGGGAGGCGCGGCGTTCCCGCTCCGGGTCACGGGTCTGCTGAAGGATTTCATTGACGCGCCGTCAGTGGACGCGTTCGCGGGCGCTGACCCCGCCGAGATTGTGAGCGGCGCCGTCCGCAGCATTCCTGGGTATGACGCGCCCGACTATGTGGTCGACGATTACGTCGCCTCCTACGCCGGCACGCGGTTCGTTGAATCGATCGCCTACGTGCGGCGCTACCCGCAGGAGCTCGAGGAGCTGGGGTCACTGCTCTCTGACATTCGAACGCCGGTGCAGTTCCTCGCGGCGAAGCACGATCCATACCTGTCGCTCGAGGACCCGCGCTCGGTTGCAGCGGCGCTCTCGCACGCACGCGTCACCGAACTTGACAACTCCCACAATGCGTGGGAGGAATCTCCGGCAGCCTATGCCGACGCGGTCGCCGCGTGGGCCCTCGGCGAATACGCCGAGGCGTGATCCACGTCCAGCGCGACAGACGCACCCGCTATCGCTGAACCAGCGATGTTTTTTGCCTTGGCGCGATCAGCGATCTATCTTCGGTGCGGTCAATGAGTACCCACGCCATCGTTTTGCCAGGGGGCGGGTACCAGGTCCGGGTCGAGCACGAGGGCGAACCGGTCGTCGCGTGGCTCACAAGTCTGGGCCTTTCCGCCGCGGTCCTTGACTATCCACTCAACGCGCGGCACCCCGCGCCGCTTGACTCGGTACGGGAAGCGGTCAGGGCGGCGCACACCGAGGGACACGCACAGGTCGGTCTGGTCGGGTTCTCGGCCGGCGGACATCTCGCGGGCCATGCTGCGCTCACCCAGGGCCGCGAGTCCGCGGATCGGATCGACTTCGCGATCCTCGGGTATCCGATCGTCTCGATGGAACACAACGTCTACCCCAGCGCGGGCGAGACGCTCCTCGGACCCGATCCCAGCCCCTTGCTGCAGGCTCAAACGTCGTTAGACAGGCTCGTCACGGCCGCAGCGCCGCCTCTGTTCGTGTGGCACACGGCGGAAGACGCCAACGTGACGGTGGCCGAGACCTATCGACTCGCCACGGCACTCGCCCAAGCCGGCGCCTCACACACAACGCACGTCTTCGCGCACGGACCCCACAGCCTTGGTCTCGCGATCGGCGCAGGCGAAGCCGAGCAGTGGACCACGCTCGCCGAGCCTTGGTTACGCCGAGCCGGGCGTCTCTAGAGCCGCGGCGGCGCATTCGAGTCTCTCGCGAGCAGCGCTCCGGAGCTCGGTGCCTCGCCGTTTGGTTCGGGATGGCCAGCGAATTCGGACGAATGAGCTGTCGCCGCGGCGCTCACCCGCACCGTGCGAGGACGAGGATCAAAGCGACCACGCCGGGTTCTACGCAAAGATGCGTCGGCGAGGCCGCTGCTGGAAGCTCGTGTTCAACGTTCGTCTCGCCCGGGAGTAAGTTCTATGACTGAGATTCTGCGCACCGACGTCCTCGTCGTGGGGAGCGGACCGGCGGGCGGTGCCGCGGCGCTGTCGCTGGCCACCCTGGGCGTGGAGCATGTCGTGATCACCAAGTACTCGTGGACCGCGAATACGCCGCGCGCCCACATCACGAACCAGCGGACCGTCGAGATCTTCCGCGACCTGGGGATCGAGGACGACATCAGGGACGTCGGGACCCCGAATCACCTGATGGGCGACACGGTGTTCTGCACAAGCCTGTCGGGCGATGAGATCGGCCGCGTACGGACGTGGGGCACACATCCCGCCCGGCATGCCGACTACACCCTGGCGAGTCCGTCTGAGCATTGCGATCTGCCGCAGACGCTGCTGGAGCCGATCCTGATCGGCCACGCCGCCGCACGCGGCTCGCACATTCGCTTTGACACCGAGTACCTGGGGCTCCGCCTGCACGCCGACGGCGTCACGGTCCGCGTTCGGGACCGCGTGGCGGGCAACACGTACACGATCGAGGCCAAGTACGTGATCGGCGCCGACGGCGGGCGCAGCAAGATCGCGCAGGATGTCGGTCTCCCGTTCGAGGGCCAGATGGATCTGGCCGGCTCGATGAACATCGTGTTCCACGCTGACCTGAGCGAAAAGGTCGAGCACCGCCCCAGTGTCCTCTATTGGGTCCTCCAGCCGGGGTCGGACATCGGGGGGATCGGGATGGGACTAGTGCGGATGGTCCGCCCGTGGGACGAGTGGCTGATCGTCTGGGGCTATGACATCGCCGAGCCCGCGCCGCAGCTCGATGACGAGGCGGCGATCCAGATCGTCCATAACCTGATCGGCGACGACACGATCCCGGTCACGATCCGTTCGACGTC
>DATNKY010000245.1:0-20197 GCA_035603155.1 Solirubrobacteraceae bacterium | reverse complement strand
GAGAAGCGCTTCGATCGCGCGCAGCAGGTCGCCGGCGCCGCGCGCCTGCTGACGCTCGGCGGGGTCGACCCCGAGCGCGTGCCGCTGTTCGTCAACGCGGCCAACGCGGTGCTGGTGCCGTCCGAGCGCGAGGGGTTCGGGCTCGCGACGCTCGAGGCGCTGGCCTGCGACGTGCCGGTACTCGCGACGCCGGTCGGGATCGCGCCCGAGGCGCTGGCCGGGATCCAAGGGACGCTGTGCGCCCCGTTCGACGCCGCGTCCTGGGCGCGCGTGCTCGCGTCCCACGTCGAGGCCGCGGACCCACGGATCACTGGGCGCGCAACAGCGCAGCGATTCTCCACCGACGCGATGGCGGCGAGGGTGCTCGACGCCTGGCGCCAGCTCCTCGAGTGAGTTTGACCCGGCGACCGTTCGCCGCGACGCGCGCCCATGCGCGCATCCGTGGAAAATCCGTCGCGGCGGATTGAATTTTCCACGCCTGTTCCGCTGACACGGCAGTCCGTGGAAAATCCGTCGCGGCGGATTGAATTTTCCACGCCTGTCCCGCTCACGCAGCATCCCGTGGAAAATCCACCACGCGCGCTTGGATTTTCCACGCGACGCAGGGGTTCCACGCGACGTGGAGGGTTCAGATGGCGCGCCCGGAGCGGTAACTACGAGCTCGCCAGGGCGGGCCAGTGCGCGGCGAGACGCTCGCGCGCGGCGCGCGCCTCGGGCACGACCGGCGCCGACTCGGCCGCCGCCCGGGGCGTGCCGGCGAACGACTCGAGCGTGGCGGCCAGCGAGCGCGCCAGCGCTCCGAGCGCGTAACCGCCCTCGAGCACGCCGCCGAACGGCACCTCGAGCTCGGCGCTGACGTCGCGCATCGACGCGCTCATCGCGGCGAACCCGTCCTCGGTCACCATGCACTGGGCGAGTGGATCCTCATGGTGGGCGTCGAACCCGGCCGAGATCAGCACCAGCTCGGGGGCGAACTCGCGCGCGAGCGGGACGGCGACGGTGTCCACCAGCGAGCGGTAGACGGCGTCCCCCGAGCCGGGCGCGACCGGCAGGTTGACCGTATAGCCGGTGCCGTCGCCCGAGCCGACGTCGCTTGCCGGACCCGTGCCCGGGTACAGCGGCGACTGGTGGATCGAGACGAACAGGACCCGTGGCTCGGCGTGGAAGATGTCGTTGGTGCCGTTGCCGTGGTGCACGTCCCAGTCGAGGATCATCACCCGCGAGAGCCCGTGCGCATCGAGCGCGTGGCGGGCCGCCACCGCGATGTTGTTGAACAGGCAGAAGCCCATCGCCTGAGCGGGCTCGGCGTGGTGTCCGGGCGGCCGGTGGGCGCTGAATCCGAACGGCGCCGAGCCGCCGAGCAGCCGGTCGACGAGCTCGACCGCTCCTCCTGCGGCGTGCTGGGCGGCCTTGAACGACCCCTCGCTGATGATCGTGTCGGCGTCGATATGGCCGCCGCCGGCGATCGCGGCGCGCTCGATCGCGGTGATGTACGGCTCGGGGTGCACGGCCGCGAGCGTCGTCCGCTGCACGCGCGGCGACAGCACGCGGTCGTACCCGAGCCAGTCGCGCGCTGAGAGCTCGCGGTCGATCGCGACGATCCGCGCGGCCCGCTCGGGGTGCCGGCCGGTGTCGTGCTCCAGCGAGGACGGGTGCTCGAGCAGGACGGGGGTGCCAGCCATCGGCGAGTACCGTACCTACCGGTGCACACAGCACAGACCCAGGTAACCGTGGTCGGGGCGGGCGCCGCTGGTCTGTACACGGCCCTTTGCGCCGCGCGAGGAGAGGCGCGCGTGACGCTCGTATCGGCGACGCCGCTGGCCGAATCTTCGAGCTACTGGGCGCAGGGCGGCCTGGCGGCGGCGCTCGCCTCCGACGACAGCCCGGACCGCCATCTCGCAGACACGATCGCGGCCGGGCGGGGCTCGGTCAGGGAGTCCGCGGCCCGGGTGCTCTGCGAGGAGGCGCCGGCGGCGGTCGAGGACCTCGCGGCGTTGGGGGTGTCGTTTGACGCCCATCGCAACGGTCAACTCGCGCTCGGACTCGAGGGCGGCCACAGCGTACGGCGGGTAGTGCACGCCGGCGGCGCCGCCACCGGCAGGCGCGTGACCGACCAGCTATCGGCGCTCGTGGCCGAGAACGAGCGGATCGAGGTGCTCGAGCGGCGCCGGGTGCTCCGGATCGAGACCGCCGACGGGCGCGCTCGGGCGGTCGCGCTCGACGACGACTCGCTGATCTCGTCGAATGCGATCGTGCTGGCGACCGGCGGCGCCGCCGCGCTGTGGGCACGGACCACGAACCCGGCCGGGGCGATCGGCTCGGGATTGGTGCTCGCATACGACGCCGGCGCGGAACTCGCCGACCTCGAGCTGATGCAGTTTCATCCGACCGCGGTGGTGGGCGTGCCGGCGGAGGGCGGCGCCGCGCGCAACGGCGAGGCTGGAGGCCGGGCGCGAAGCATGTCCACGGGCGCCGACGGCTTCCTGGTCACCGAGGCGGTTCGCGGCGAGGGAGCGCGGCTGCTCGACGCGGCCGGCGAGCGGTTCGTCGACGAGCTTGCTCCCCGCGACGAGGTGGCCCTGGCGGTCCAGCGCAAGATCGACTCGAGCAGCGCCACGGCGGTCGGGCTCGACATGCGCGACGTCGACCCGGCTCTGTTCCCGAACGTCGTCAGCGCTCTGCGGCGGGCCGGGATCGATCCCGAGCGCGAGCTGATTCCGGTCGCTCCCGCGGCGCACTACATGATGGGCGGGATCGCGACCGATCTCGATGGCCGCGCGACGCTCGCCGGCCTGTACGCGGTCGGCGAGTGCTCGTGTACCGGACTGCACGGCGCGAACCGGCTCGCCTCCAATTCGCTCAGCGAGTGCTTCGTGTTCGGTGCCCGCGCGGCGCGAGCGGTGCTGGCCGAACCCGAACAGCAACCGCTCGCGAAAGCCGATCGCGCAGGTCCGCCGCCGCAGCAGTCGATCACGCCTGCATCGCGCGAGGCCCTCTGGCGCGATGCCGGCCTCGAGCGCAACGCCGCGGGGCTCAAGCTCCTGGAAAGCGACGAGCATCCGCTCGTGCGGCTGATCGCGGCCTCGGCACTGGCGCGCGAGGAGAGCCGCGGCGCCCACCTGCGGATCGACTTTCCGGAGCGCGATCTGGCGCTCGACGGGGTGCACATGACGCAGCGCGGTGGACGACCGCTCGTGGCGGCCCGCTGGGCCTGACGCGGCCCTCGCGATTCAAAACACACCAGCTTTCCACTTAACGTCCAGTTAATACTGCACGCGTCTTGCGCTTCACAAGCTGCGGGAATACTCGCGCTCAGCTAAGGAAGCTAGGCGCCCGCCGGGATGCGCCGGAGACCGTAGGAGACATACATTCATGTACCGGTTCAGCCGTGCGATTTACAGGGAAGTCGCAAGGGAGATCATCGAGGATCCGCACGGGAGCTGTCCTCAGAGCAACCATGAGCGTGTGTTGCGCGGGTGCGAGGCCGCTGTCGAACGCCTCGCGACCGATCGCCACTACTTCGCTCATCCGTCAAAGACGCTGTTCAACGACATTCGGATCTACTTCCCGATGCAGTCCCAGGCCCGGGTGCTGCACGTGATCGAGCGCTATCTCGCGTTCGCCGATGAGTTCCTCCGTAGTCAGCCGCAGAACGGCTACGACCTGTACGGCAACCCGCTGCAGTGTCGGGCCAGCACCCGCAAGGGGACGGCTTGCCAGCGGATGCCGCTGCCCCACAACGGCTATTGCCCGTCGCATCAGCACCTCGCCGAGACCGAGGAGTTCACCTCCCTGGCCGCGTAATTGATTAGGGGGCCCGCTGGCGCGGGCCTTTGTGCCCCACCCCCGCTCGCGCGCCAACCCGAGCGGATCCGGAGGCGGTGTAACGTGCGCCGATGCTGCTCGGCGTCGATGTCGGCGGGACGTTCACGGACGCGGTGCTCGCGTTCGACGGGCGGCTGCTGACGGCGAAGGCGCCGACCACCCCGGATGACCAGTCCGAGGGGGTGATTGCCGCGGTGCACGCGGTGCTCGACCTGGCCGACGTCGCACCCGATCGGGTCAGCGCCCTCTCGCACGGGATGACGGTCGCCACCAACGCGCTGCTCGAGGGCCGCGGCGCGCGGACGGCGTTCGTCGCAACCGACGGATTCAGCGACGTGATCGCGCTCGGGCGCCAGAACCGCCCCGAGCTCTACCGCCTGTGTGCGGCGCCCCCGGCGCCGCTGACGCCGCCCGCGCGGCGCTTCGGCGCGCGCGAGCGGATGACCCCGGATGGCCCGCTGCAGGAGCCCGAACCCGAAGAGCTGACGCGGCTCGCGCGAGAGGTAGCCGCCTGCGAGCCCGAGGCCGTGGCGGTGACATTGCTGCACTCCTACCGTCATCCCGAGCACGAGCGGCTGGTCGCCGCCGCACTGGAGGCCGAGCTGCCGGGCGTGCACATATCCCTGTCTCACGAGGTCGTGGGGACGTTCAGGGAGTTCGAGCGCGCGTCGACGACCGAGGTCGATGCGGCCCTCTCGCCGCTGCTCGCGGGCTACCTGCGGCGGCTGCGCGAGCGCTGCGCGGAGGACCGGCTCCCCGAGCCGACGATCATGCAGTCAAACGGGGGCCTGATCGACCTCCCGGCGGCAGCCGACCACGCCGCCTGGACGGTGCTCTCGGGCCCGGCCGCAGGCGCGGCGGGCGCAGCCTTCGTGGCACGCGCGAGCGGTCACCGGGACGTGCTCTGCTTCGACATGGGCGGCACCTCGTGCGATGTCTGCGTGATCGACGACGGCGCCGTCCAGGAGCAGAGCCAGGCGACGATCGCGGACCGTCCTCTGGCATTGCCGATGGTCGCGATCCACACGGTCGGCGCCGGCGGCGGCTCGATCGGCTGGCGCGACCCGGGTGGCGCGCTGCGCGTCGGGCCGCGCTCGGCGGGCGCCGACCCCGGGCCGGCATGCTACGGCCGCGGCGGCACCGAGCCCACGGTCACCGATGCGAACCTGCTGCTGGGTCTGCTGGCGACCGACCGGCCACTGGCCGGAGGCGTGGCGCTGGACCGCGATGCCGCCGAGCGCGCGGTCCGTGCGCTCTCGGACGAGCTCGCGCTCGAGGCGCTCGAGTGCGCGGCGGGAATCGTCCGGGTCGCGAACGCCGAGATGGTCCGCGCACTGCGCGTCGTGACGGTCCAGCGGGGAATCGACCCACGTGGTTACGCGCTGCTGGCGTTCGGCGGCGCTGGCCCGCTGCACGCGGCCGCGATCGCCGAGGAGCTCGGCATCACCGAGATCGTCTGCCCGCGGGCCTCGGGCGTACTGGCGGCGCTCGGGCTGGTCGTGTCGCCGCGGCGGCGAGACGTTCAGCGGACGGTGCTGCTGTCCGGTGACGGGTTGAGCGCCGAGGCGATCGCACGGCTGACCGACGAGTTCGGCGCCCGGGCGCGCACGCAGCTCGGACAGTCCGACGCCGACCTGGGCATGACGTACGAGCTGCGTTACCGCGGCCAGGCGTTCGAGCTCGCCGTCCCCGGGCCGGCCCGGCCCGAGCTGTGGCAACTGCGCGAAGCGTTCGAGGCGCTGCACGAGGAACGTTACGGCTACCGCGACCCCGAGCAGGAGCTCGAGCTGGTGACGATCCGCGTCTCGGCGACGGTCCCGGGGGCCGACGCGACGCTCGGCGCCGACGACGAAGGGGCCGACCTCGAGCGCTCGCGGCGCCCGGCGACACTGGCCGGCGAGCCGGTCGAGCTCGACGTCCTGCGCGGCGCGCCGGCGCCGGGGACCGCGATCGATGCGCCCGCGGTGGTCGAGCTGCCCGAGTCGACGTTGCTTGTGCCGGGTGGCTGGCGCGGGAATGTCGACGCGAGCGGAACGATCGTGCTGAAGGCGGACGCATGATCGATCCCGTCGAGCTGCAGGTCCTGACCGGCGCCCTGCACGCCGTCTGCGAGGAGATGGGCGCGGTCCTGATCCGTTCCGCGCACTCGGCCAACATCAAGGAGCGCCGCGATGCCTCGACGGCGCTGTTCGCCCCGAGCGGTGAGATGGTGATGCAGGCCGAGCACATCCCGGTGCACCTCGGGGCGATGCCTGCCGCGGTCGCCGCCGTGCTGGACCGTGACCACGCCCCCGGCCGCTCGTGGATCCTCAACGACCCCTACCGCGGCGGCACCCACCTCCCTGACATCACCGTGATCACGCCCGTGTTCGCCCAGGACACCGGCCGCGAAGCGGATTGTCGCTTGATCGCGTTCGCGGCCAGCCGCGCGCACCACGCGGACGTAGGCGGCGCGACCCCGGGCTCGATGCCCGCCGACAGCCGGACCCTTGCCGATGAGGGAGTGGTGATCGAGCCTCGGGTTCTCGACGAGGACGCGATCGCCGAGCTCAGCGCCCAGATGCGGCGTCCCGATCAGCGCCGCGCCGACCTGCGCGCGCAGCTTGCCGCCGGCCGGATTGGCGGGCTGCGGCTGCTCGAGCTCGAGCGCCGGGTGGGCGCCGAGACGCTCGCCCAGGCCTACGACGAGGTCCTCGACTACGCCGAGCGCCGGGCCCGTGCCTGCATCGCGGAGCTCGAGGACGGCGTCCGCGAGGCCGAGGACGTGCTCGAGGCGCGCGAGGGCGATCTGCCGATAGTGTTGCGCGCGACCGTGGCCGGCGAGGAGGTGACGCTCGACTTCACCGGCTCGGCGCCCCAGCATGGGGGCAACCTCAACTGCCCGCTGGCGGTGACGCGGTCTGCCTGCTACTTCGCGGTCCGGGTGCTGACCGATCCCGACACCCCGGCGAACGCCGGCGCCTACCGCCCGCTGCGGGTGATCGCGCCCGAGGGCAGCCTGCTCAACGCACGCTCTCCGGCGGCGGTCGTGGGCGGGAATGTCGAGACCTCGTCGCGCGTCGCGGACGTCGTACTGCGCGCGTTCGGCCGAGCACTCGGCCAGGGGACGATGAACAACCTCACGCTCGGCGATGACCGCGTCGTCTACTACGAGACGATCGGCGGTGGCCAAGGCGCCTGCCCCGACGCCGATGGCCCGAGTGCGATCCACGTCGCGATGAGCAATACGCTCAACACGCCGATCGAGGCTCTCGAACTCGAGTTCCCACTGCGGATGGTGCGCTATTCGCTGCGCCCGGGCTCCGGCGGGAGTGGGCAGCACCGCGGCGGCGACGGCGTGATCCGCGAGCTCGAGGCGCTCGCGCCGCTGCGCTACTCGCTGATCACCGAGCGCCGACGCCATGCGCCGCCGGGCGCGGCGGGCGGCGACCCTGGAAGCCCGGGGCGCAATCTGCTCGATGGCGTTGAGCTGCCCGCGAAGTCGATCGGCGAGCTCGACGAGGGGCAAAGTCTGCGGATCGAGACCCCGGGCGGCGGCGGATACGGGAGCGTCTAGGTTGCTGGGCAACTCGGCAGCCGACCGCGCTCCCCTACGCCAGCGTAGCTTTGGGCCATGGTTCAGACCTTAAAAACAACTATTTTTGCAGGGACATTTGGCGATTTTCGGCTTCTCGAATACAATCATAAGAATCCCGTTGCGGACGTTTGCAGTTATGCGCACGGGACAGATTGGAAATAAAAACCTTCGTCTCCCCCCCTTTTCCCCATGCCGATTGCTTTTAAAGAATGGGCCGTGACCGTGCGGGCGCTCGCCGAGGGCGAGCAGTTGCTGACGCTCCGCAAGGGCGGTATCCGTGAACCCGAGAAGCACTTCAAGCTCGACTACGAGCGTTTCTTCCTATACCCCACGTTCGACCACCAGCGTTCCGATCTGGTGCGCGAGTCCCACCGTCCAGAGCTCTCGCGAGCGCTCGAGGAGGGCGTGTGGAGCGACGGTGAGCCCCACCCCCAGGCGCTCAACCGAGGCGAGGACCTGGCCCAGCCCGATCGAGTCCGGATCCGCGCGTGGGCCGAGGTCGCCGCGCATTTCACGGTCACCGATCGGCGCGCGGTCGAGGCCCTGTCTCCGTTCTACGTATGGACGACCGACTACGCCGAGAAGCGCCTGGCATGGAAGCGGCGGCACCCGCTGCACGTGATCCTGCTGCGCACGTACCGGATCCCGCGGCCGGTGACCGTGAAGGTACGCGACGAGTACGGCGGTTGCCGCTCGTGGCTCGAGCTGACGCGCGAACTCCCATTCGAGGGCACCCCGGTGCTGTCCGACGAGGAGTTCGAGCGTGCGTCCGAGGAGATCGCCTCGATTGCCTCGGACCGTCAGCCGGTGCTCGTCTGAGCGTCGGCCGCAGCGGCGCTGTTCGTGCCCACGGCCCGTAACGAGGGCCGGCTGTCGCCGCTGTCCTGTGGCCGGCCGTCAAATGCTGCCGTGGGCCGGCGGCCCGCCCCGACATGAACTCAGATGACATGGGTCGAATCCCGCCTGGGCGGTTTCCGCGCTCGGCACGACGACTCTGACGCGCGTGACGCCAAGCGCGTGCTGGAATCGCTGTCGTTTGCGGCGGCGCGGATGGAGGGGCTGTTCGCGCGCCCGGTCGACGAGATCACGGTGGTTCTGCACGGCAGCGTCATCTCGCTGACGATGACCAACCCGCTGATGCCGTTGACGTGGCTGATGACCGACCCGGCGGCTCGCCGCTACGTCGGGGGATGGGCCGGGGCGACCGAACTGCATGTGCTGTCGCCGGCGCTGCTGCGGACGCGCGCCTCGAACGTGTCGGGTTCGCGCGAGATGCTGGCGTTGAGCGCCGCCTCGCTCTACGCACGGCGCGTGATCATCGACAACAACCGTGACCTGCACGTGATCGGCGCGGTCCGCGTGCGACGTGAGCTGCGCTGGGCGTGGATGCTCGAGGGCGCGGCGCGGTGGTTTGCCGGCCAGACCGAACATGCCCGCCCGGCGATCGCGCGGCGCCTGCACGAAGGCTCGCAACCGCGCTTTCCGCCGGGGCTGCGCGACGCGACCCTGCTCGGCGGCACCGTGATCGACCTGCTCGTACGCGAGGAGGGCGAGATCTCGGCGGCCGCGTTCGCGACGCGGCTGGATCCGCGCGGGCCGACCGCAGCGCTCGCCGATGCGTTCGGCGGGCGTCCGATCCGTCAGAGCGAGGAGGCGTGGCGCTCGCATCTGACCCGGCTGGCCGGGCCCTGATGGGACTCAGCTGTGGCCGGCGAGGGTCGCCAGCCAGACGATCAGCGCGCCGACGGCGAGCGCGATCAGCAGGCCGAGTAGGAGCCTGCCCGGCGCGACCGGCGACCCCTGTGGCTCGGAGCTGATCAGCTCGGCCTGGAGCAGTACCTCGCGCGCGGTGTCGAGTCCCGAGACCGGCACCAGCACATCGCGGGGACCGGCGGCAAGGAAGTCGGGCACGTCGAACCCGGCGCTGCGTCGCAGCATGCTCGGCACGCCCTCCTCGAGCAGCAACCCCTGGATGAACTCGGCCTCGGACAGATTCTTCGCTCCGACCACGCGCACGAGCTCGCCTTCGGCGAGCTGGGGCTTGATCTTGCGCGCTCGGCGATGTTTCTCGGAGAGCTGGCTCTCGGCGAGCTCGAGCTCGAGCTCGGCGTCTCCGTCGGGGACCAACGGCAGCGCGCAGGACGGGCAGAACCTCTCCTCGGCCGCGAACCGAGATCCGCAGTCGGGACAGACGAGCTCGCCCTGCTGGGCGCGCATCAGCTCACCCGGACTCCCCGTCAGCGACCACGCGCAGCTCGGCGTCGTTGACCTGGCCGTCGCGGATCTCGTAGGCCTTGACCTCGGGCGTCTCACCGGCGAGCCCGACGATCACGTACAGGGCCTCTGGGTAGAAGGCGAGGTTGATGTCAGTCTGAGATGGATACGGAGCACTGCGAGTATGCGAGTGGTAGATCGCGCCGAGCTCGAGATCGGCGTCGTCGATCTCCATCTGAATCCGATACTGCTCGGCGCCGTCGATCTCGTAGCGCAGCGGGCTCGCGGCGGCGTTGGCAGCCCGGTAGACCGTGACCGCGTCGCCGTTGCGCGAAGCGATCATCCCACAGCACTCGTTCGGCGCGTCGGCCTGCGCGTGGGCGACGATCTCGTCATACAGCTCGGGAGCAATCCGCATCGCCGGCCGAGGCTAGCAGCGCTCACTGGACGCCCTGCACGAGGCCGAACGGGACGGCCTTCGGCGTGTCACCCGGATACAGCAGCTCGCCGATCAGCGCCTCGTGCTGGGAGTCGTTGGCCATGATCCTCGTCACGAGCACGATCAGTCTCCGGTCCTCGATCATCGTCAGCGCGACGAAGTACGCGCCGACGACCACCCGCTCGGTCGAGATCAGCAGCCGTAGCGCGTCCTGGTCGCCGCGCAGCTGACCGAGCCGGCCCTTGACGCGGCGCCGCGCGAGATCGACGTTCGCCACGGCGACGCTCGTGGGCGACGAAGGCGCCACCCCGCCCAGCGCCGCCAGCTGGGCAGCGAGCACGTGGACGTGGGTCTCCTCCTGCGCACGCAACGGCGCCAGCGCGCGCCGGGTCCGCGGTGTGACGGCCGGGGCGACGAGGACCTGGTCATAGGTGAACAGCATCAGCTGCTCGACGCTCAGCAGGCGGTAGACGCGCATCGCCTCGGACTCCGCCGGCGCCACGCCTGACGCGCTCGCGGAGCCCGCTACCGCGGCGCCGCCGAGCGCCGCCGCTGCCGCCGCGCCGGCGCCGCTCAACAGCAGCTGGCGCCTGGTGTGCATCAGATGCCCGGGTCTCATTCGGCGGCGGTCACCAACGCCGAAGGGGCGGGCGTGAGGCCCTGCGTCAGTCTCAGGATCGCGATGTGCTGGGCGTCGCTCGCCAGGATCGACGCGGCCGCCGCGCGGACCGGGCCGGGCTTCAGGCGCGGGATCGCGTGCAGGTAAGCGGCGATCTGGGCCCGCTCGAGCGAATGCAGGAGCGCCAGGACCTCCTGATCGTCGCGCGGGTGGCCAAGGTCATAGCTCTCGGGGCGCGGTGGATCCTCGCCGCCCGCGGACTTGATCAAGCCGAGCAGCTCGCCCGTGTGCTGGAACTCCTGGTAGAGGAACTGCTTGGCCATCTTGGCGTCGGCCCGGCGCAGGAGCGGCATCCCGGCCGTATAGGCCGCGACGGTCCGGCGCTCGAGCGCGAGCAGCCCGTCGAGGATCTCGACATCGGTGTGCTCGACCGGCGGGCTCACCTTCTTGGCGGCCGTCTGCCCAGTCGCCCCGCTGGTTCCGCAGCCCGCGAGCCCGACCGCTCCGAATCCGACGAGCGCCGCGCCGACGCCGCTCAACAGTTTCCGGCGCGCGCAGCCTTCGTCGTCGCTTACCACCAGACGGTGGAGTCCAGATTCTCGATCTCTTCGACGGGGCGCGTGTAGATGCCCGAGGACAAATACTTCCAGCCGTCGTCACAGACGATGAAGACGACGTTGCCCTCGTCGAGCTCACCGGCGATCCGCATCGCGACGCGGGCGATCGCGCCCGACGAGACGCCCGCGAACACGCGCTCTTCGTCGAGCAGCTTGCGGGTGAAAACGATCGCGTCGTGGTTGGTGACGAAGATCTTGCGATCCAGCAGGCTGAGGTCGATGATCGGCGGGATGAAGCCGTCCTCGAGCGAGCGCAGCCCCTGGACGGGCTCGCCCTGCATCGGCTCTGCGGCGACGATCTTGACCTCGTCGCCGAGCTCCTCCTTGAGTCTGCGGCCGTTGCCCATCAAAGTGCCGCCGGTTCCGAGGCCCGCCACGAACGCCGCCACGTCGTCGAGCTCCTCGAGGATCTCGAGCGCCGTGCCGTTGTAGTGCGCGTCTGGGTTGGCCTGGTTGCCGTACTGGTAGGGCATGTAGTACGAGGCGTCGTGCTCGGCCATGTCGAGCGCCTTCTCGACGGCCCCGTTCGAGCCCTTGGCGCCCTCCGTGTAGACGATCTCGGCGCCGTACATACGCAGCAGCTGGGTGCGCTCCGGGGTGACGTTCTCGGGCATCACGACCTTGACGTCGTAGCCCTTGTACCCGCAGATCATCGCCAGCGAGATGCCCGTGTTGCCCGACGTCGGCTCGAGGATCGTCTGGCCGGGGGAGATCAGCCCCTTCTCCTCGGCATCCTCGATCAGCGCCCGCGCGACGCGGTCCTTGACGGAGCCCGTGGGGTTGCGCGACTCGAGCTTGGCCCAGATGCGAACCCCCGGCTTGGGGCTCAGGCGCTTGAGCTCGATCAGCGGCGTATGGCCGATCGCCTGGACGATGTCGCCATAACGTCCCCCGCAGGGCTTGTTTTGCAAGCTCTCGGCGGCCATTGCTTCACGAAGTGTAGCGACGTCTGCGCCGCCGCCGCACGGGTCCTGCGCCCCGCGGCGGCGCGGGAGCGCGGCTAGTTTGCCCCTCCGGCCATCGCCGGCAGGATCACGAGCGTGTCGCTTGCCCCAACCGACGTGTCTAGCCCGTCAAGGACTCGTACGTCCTCGTCGTTGAGGTATACGTTGACGTAGCGGTTGAGCCCCCCGTCGGCTGCGAACAGCTGTGACTCGGTCTCGGGATGCGTGGTAGCGACCGAGCGCAGGATCTCACCGACCGACCCGCCGTCGGCCGTCAGCTCCTTCTCGCCGCCCACCGACGGACGGAGCACCGGTGGAATCCTGATCGTCGCCATGGCGCTAACCCTAGTGAGCGCCGGCGCAGAACGCCTCGTAGTCGGGGAACACGCCGAGCTCCTCGTCGGAGATCTCCTCCGGCTCGCGCGAGCAGATTGGGCACTCGGGGTCACGGCGGACCTTGACCTCGCTCACGCGCGCCGCGAGGGCGTCGTACATCAGCAGCCGTCCCACGAGCGGCTCGCCCTCGCCGAGGATCAGCTTGATCACCTCGGTCGCCTGGAGCAGGCCCATCGTGCCGGGGAGCACGCCGAGGACGCCGTTGGCGCCACACGACGGCGCCAGCTCGGCCGGCGGCGGCACCGGGAACAGGCAGCGGTAGCACGGACCGTCGTAGGGCTTGAACACCGATAGCTGCCCCTCGAAGCCGAGGATCGCGGCCGACACGACCGGGATCTTGAGCCGGACCGAAGCGTCGTTGAGCAGATAGCGGGTGGGGAAGTTGTCGAGCCCGTCGACGACGATGTCGTAGCCCGGAAGGATGTCCATGATGTTGTCGGGGCCGATCCGGACCGGGTACTTGTTGACTGACACGTCGGGGTTCAGCGCCGTGATCGTCTGCTCGGCCGAGTCGACCTTCGGCATGCCGATCCGCTCCGAGGAGTGGATCACCTGCCGTTGCAGGTTTGACAGGTCCACCTCGTCGTCATCGACGATCCCGAGCGTGCCGACCCCCGCCGCCGCGAGGTACAGGGCCGCCGGCGAGCCGAGCCCGCCCGCTCCCAGGAGCAGCACCTTGGCATCGAGCAGCTTCTGCTGGCCGTCCACTCCGACCTCGGGCAGCAACAGGTGACGCGAGTAGCGCTCGCGCTGCTCGGCGGTCATCGCGCGCGGCTGTTCGACGTCGTAGCCGCGATCCTTCCAGAGCGTGATCCCGCCGGTCATCGACTCGACGAACTCGTAACCGAGGTCGTCGATCAAGGTCCGCGCCGCCCACGCCGACCGGTTCCCCGACTGGCAGTAGAGGATCACGTGCTGGGACCGATCGGGCGCGGCCCCCTCGATCCGGGACTCGAGGTAGGACTTGGGAACGTGCTTGGCGCCGGGGATGTGACCGGTCGACCACTCCTCCGCTTCGCGCACGTCGACCACTACGGCGCCGTTGGTGACCTGCTCGCGCACGACCGCCGGATCGACCTCATCGATCCGACTCTTGATCTGGCGCAGAACTTCCGCTCCCGACGGGCTCATCGCTCAAAACTCCTCAAATGCTGTACGGATTCAATACTTCAAAGAGTATAGCGCCGTCTCCTACTCCGGAATTGGCGCCGACGCGGGCAGCCCCAGCCGCTTGTATTCCTCGTAGTAGGCGCGCCAATCGTCGCTCGGCGCCGGTTGCTGGAGGGTGCGCCCGTCGACCACGGCGCCGAGCATATCGAGGCACTGGTCCCAGCCGGCGGCATCGCGCGCGGCCTTGTCGGCACTGTCGAGCGCGACCGAGAGCGCCAGCCGGCAGGCGGCGCCTCCGTCGCGTGATTCGAGTTCGAACGTCAGCCGGTCATCGCCCCATGTGAAGCTGAGGCGGTGCGGGGGCTGGACGTCGAGGACCTCGCCGCTCATCGGCGGGTAGGCGTCCTCGGGGAACCTGAACGCGATCGGCGCTCCCGCCTCGAGCCGCTCGAACTCGACCGTCGTCGGAAACCACTCCTTCAGCTGGGCCGGGTCGGTGATCGCCTCCCAGACCGCCAGCGGCGTATCGGGGAAGGTGCGCTCGAAGCGCACCACCGGGAGGCCGTCCAGCTCGCTATACGTGCCCGTCGTCTGCATCGCGTCTCCTTACTTGTGCAGGGGCCCCCGCGTCAAGTGCAGGGTCCGGGGTTGTTGGGGTTGAACTGCGGTTGGTTGGTGGTGCGTGCGCCCGGTTGGTGGGGCGTGTGTGCGCGCGGGCGCCCAGCCTTACTTCGGTCCGCGACCCTCGGGTTGGCTCCGGGGCCGGTGACAGGATGTTTGATGGGGTGATCCCGCTGGGGGAAGCGTTGCGGCCGCTCGGTCTTTCAGGGCCGTCCACCTGGTGGTGGCGGCAGGAGACTGCCGGGAGCCGGCCGCGGCGCATCTGGTTGACGAAGGGCTTGGCGCGCACGGGGAGGGTCATGCGGGGGCCAGTGCCTCCTCGCCGAGTTCGCGCAGCGTGTGGTAGCTGCGCTTGAGCAGCTTGCGCGCGACCGACAGGCACGCACGGTTACCGCCGATCCGCTCGGCGGCCTGCTCGTAGTAGTCACGATCCGGGCTGGTCGTCCGCCGCCGGGTTGTCTGCGCGGCCTCGAACAGCGCCCACCGCAAAGCGGGCGGCCCCTGCCGCGACAGATGACCAGGCACGCGGCGCCGGTCTGACTCATACACGGTGATGTCCATCCCGGCATAACGGACCGCCTGGCGCGAGGACGAGAACCTCGTGCAGTCGCCCAGTTCGGCGAGGATCGTCACCGCGGTCAGCTCGCCGATCCCGTAATGGGCCATCAGCGCCTTACACCCGACCTGCCGGCGCGCGAACGCTCGCAGCTCCTTTTCCAGCGGCGCCATCTGTCGATCGAGCGCGTCGATCATCGCCAGCGCGATCGTGACCTGCTCGCGCGCCGCGGCAGACAGCGGCTGGCAGGCCAGCCACTCGCGCCCGGCGACGGTCATCAACTGACGGCGCTGCGGGCACCCGTGGTGATACAAAGTCGCCTGGATCCGCTGCTGCCACTCGCCGCGCTGCTCTGACAGCGTGTGCCGCAACCTGACCCGGGCGCGCAGATCGAGGATGTGATCGGGCGCGACCCACGACTCCGGCAACCGCTCGATCATCAGCAGCTCCCGCAGATGCCGGGCATCCGCGCGATCGTTCTTCGGGCGCTTCTTGGTCCCACGCCGCGCCGCGGTCTCCGCTGGCTCGGCCAGATGCACCACCGCGCCGACCCGGCGCAGCTCCTCGACCACGAACCGCCAACCGGTCGTCGCCTCAAGCGCGACCTCGAGCTCGCGGCCACCGAAACGCTCGACGAACCTACGCACCGCCGCGCGATCGGCCGGCGCGACACGCGTGCGCTGCACCTCACCGGTATCGGTGTCGATCCACTCGCCGGTGACCTGCCCTCGATGCTGATCAAGTCCCATTACGATGCTCACAAGGGGCCTCCTCAAGCTCCACGGTTTGAACGCCTGCGCGGACACGCTCCGCGCTTGAGCTGAGGAGGTCCCTACACGTGCCGTCAGACGGACTGCTCATGACATCTTTCAAGGTGGCGTCCGAGGGCATCGAGGCTCGCGTCCCACAGCTCGCGATACGGCGCCAGCCAGGCGTCGAGCTCGGCGAGCGGTCCCGGGTCGATCTCGTAGACGCGGCGCTGCGCCTCGGGCCGGACGCGAACGAGCCCAGCCTCACGCAGGACGCGCAGGTGCTTGGAGGTCCCGGGCTGAGTGAGGCCGAGCTGCGCGACGAGCTCGTTGACGGTCCGCGGCCGTTCACGCAGCAGCTCGATCGCCGCGCGGCGATGTGGGTCCGAGAGCGCGAGCCATGTAGATGCCATCTCTGGAATATAACCAATAGGGCATGAAAACTCGTCGCGGCTGCGTTACGCCCGCCGGGCTCCGCGGGGGACCGCCGAGCGGCCCGGGCGCCCGTCGACCTACGATCGTTGCGTGCGCGCTCCCGTCGACCACATCGCAGCTCCCCCGTTCCCCCGCCGCTCGCAGTGGATCAACGCGTCCTCGCTGCGGATCGACCAGCAGCTAGGGCACCCGGTGCTGATCGAGTTCTGGGACTTCTGCCGGCCCAACTCGCTGCGTACGCTGCCGTACGTCAAGGGCTGGCACGAGCTGTACGAGGCCGCCGGCCTGCGCGTGATCGGGGTGCACGCCTCGGGGTTTGAGCCATCGGCAGATCCCGACGCGGTGCGCGCCGCGGTCGCGCGGCTCGAGATCCCCTACCCGGTCGTGATCGACTCAGAGCTCGAGATCTGGCGCGACTACGGGAACCTCGGCTGGCCGGCGCGTTACCTGTTCAACCAGGAGCTTCGGCTGTTCGAGTACCACTACGGCGAGGGCGCCTATGACGAGACCGAGCTCGCGATCCAGGAGCTGCTCGGCGTGCGGCGCCCGCCGCTTGACCCTGTCCGCCCGGAGGACGTGCCCGGAGCGCTGCTGACGCCGCAGAGCGAGGACGTCGCGGGCCCGTACAGCGGCCCGTATGAGGCAGGCGGCGTGTGGGCGGTGCTTGACGGGTCCGGCACCGTGACGGCCAACGGGCGGACGATCGAGGTCGCCCACCCGGGTGCCTACGAGCTGATCGCCCACGAGCACAGCACAGCGGGGATGCTGGAGCTGGAGGTGAGCGCGGGGGTGCGCTGCCACGCGGTGTGCTTCACGCCGGGCCTCGCCTGAGGCTGGTGGGGCTCGGGGACCGTTGCACCATTTGACGCCCGGAGTCGACCACTAATCGAGCAGGTTCACGAGCTCCGGCGGTCCCTCGTCGCGCAATCGCACCGCGAACCCGACGCGATACGGGCTGCGTGAGGGGTCGGGACCGAGGAAGCTCGGCTCGCTGACCCAGCAGCCGCTGTTGACGAGCTGCGCCCCGGCGGTCGTGCGCCACTCGCCGGCGTCGTCGCCGGGCAGCGGCCCGGCGCGGTGCGTGTGACCGAAGATCACGTACGGAGCCTCGACGCCCAGGCGCCACAGCGCCTGCTCGGCACCGCGCAGCCCCGCGCGGCGCAGCGCCGCTCCCGACAGGTCCGGCGAGAGCGGACCGATGCCGGCACGGTTGAGCGCAAAGATCAGAGCCGGGAACGCCGCCACCAGCGCGCGCTCGCGCACCCCGCGCCGTCCGGGACCGGTGAGCGCGTTCCATCCGCGGACCGAGCCGCCATGCAGGCTGCCGCTCAACTCGGGCTCGATCCGCTGCGCGACGGCGTGGATCCAGGCGTAGATCGGCGCCAGCGCCTGCTCGTAGTGCTCGGCGCTGCGCGGACCGCGGGCGCGCAGGCCGACGATCCGGCCCATGACTCCAGCCACGAGTCGCTCGATCGTCGGCATCGTCAAATGCAGGTCCGCATAGTGGCCATGCGTCGCGTAAACGTCGGCGCGCAGCCAGACGCCGGGGTATAGAGCTCGGACGGGCGCCGGCCCAAGCCATTGTGCGATCTGGTCCAGCGTGTCCCCGGGCTCGATCTCGACCACCGACTCGAGCCCGAGCGCCGGCGGTGGCCCGCTCCGCGCGCGCCGGGCCAGCCATCCAGACAGCAGCTCGTGGTCGTGGTTGCCGGGCACGATCAGCACTTCGGCACCCGGCGCCAGCGCGGCGCCGAGCTCGGTCAGGTCACCGAGCAGCACCAGCCGGTCGCACTCGGCCGCCTCCCGGAGCAGCGGCGCGCGCTGCTCGGCGCTCTGGAGCACGTCGCGCTTCGTATGCGAGCCGAGGTGCAGATCGGAGACGATCAGCGTGCGCAGTGCTGTGGCCCCGGAGCGCCGCCGCTTACGAGGCCTTGCCCGCCACCGCCTCGCGGATCACCTTCGGCAGCATGAAGCGGACGTCCTCGGAGACCACTTCGAGCTCGCGAATGTCCCTGGTTCCGCGGCTCCGGAAGAACTCGACAAGCCGTTGCACCAGCTCCTCGGGCGCGCTCGCTCCGGAGGTGATCCCGACCACGCGCTTGCCCTCGAGCCACTCCTCCCGCACCTGACCCTGGTTGTCGATCAGGTGCGAGTCGGCGCCGTGTTCACGCGCCACCTCGACGAGCCGGTTGGAGTTCGACGAGTTGCGCGAGCCGATCACGAGCACGAGGTCGGCCTCGCGGGCGAGCTGCTTGACCGCGCCCTGGCGGTTCGTGGTCGCATAGCAGATGTCATCTGTTCGGGGCCCGATGATCGCCGGGAAGCGCTCCCGCAGGCGCCTGATGATCGACAGCGTCTCGTCGACCGACAACGTCGTCTGCGAGATGTAGGCGACCTTGGTGGGGTCGGTGACCTCGAGCTCGTCGACCTGGGCCTCATCCTCGATCAGGACGATGTGCCCCGGCGCCTCGCCCATCGTCCCCTCGACCTCCTCGTGGCCGGCGTGGCCGATCAGGACGATCGTGTAGCCCTCGGACGCGAACTTGCGCGCCTCGACGTGGACCTTGGTCACCAGCGGGCAGGTGGCGTCGATCGTCTGCAGCTCGCGCCGCCTGGCGTTGTCATGCACGCTCGGCGCCACGCCGTGGGCCGAGAACACGACCGTCGCGCCTTGCGGAACTTCTGATTCGGACTCGACGAAAATGGCTCCGCGCTCGCGCAGCTGCTCGACGACGTGCTTGTTGTGGACGATCTCCTTGCGGACGTAGACGGGGGCACCGTGCAGATCGAGCGCCCGCTCGACGGTCTGCACGGCGCGGTCGACGCCCGCGCAGTAGCCGCGCGGGGATGCGAGCAGAACCGTTTGCGGCACGTATTGCGCCATCACGAGAAGTGTAGGCGCCGGTCAGTCGTTCGCTGTGACCGTCTCGAGCAGCTCGGCGAACCGTGCCCGCGCCGCCTCGCGACGGGCCGGTATGTACTCGCTCGGGACGCCGTCAGGCGGCGCCTCGTAGCCGCGCAGGACCTGCCTTGCGACCGACGCGCGGTGGACCTCGTCGGGACCGTCGTAGATCCGCGCAGCGCGCGCGAAGCGGTACATCGCCTCGAGCGGCAGGTCGGTCGAGTAGCCCAGACCGCCGTGGGCCTGCAGCGCGCGGTCGATCACGTCGTGGAGCACCCCGGCCCCGTAGAACTTGATCATCGCGATTTCCTTGCGCGCGGCCGCGACGCCCTCGGTGTCCATCTTCCACGCCGCGTGCAGCGTCATCAGCCGCGCCGCGTGCATCTCGGCCTCGGAATCGGCGATCCAGTTCTGGACCGTCTCGTGCTTGCCGAGCACCGCGCCGTGCGCGTAGCGGTACAGGGAGCGCTCGCAGAGCATGTCGAACGCGCGCCGCGCGACGCCGAGCCACCGCATGCAGTGGTGGATCCGCCCCGGGTACAGGCGCTGCTGGGCGATCAGGAAGCCCGCTCCCTCCGCCCCGAGCAGCGCGCCGGCCGGCACGCGGACGTTGTCGTAGCGGATCTCGGCGTGGTTGCCGTACCGCCCGAAGCTCTCGTACGGGTGCTCCATCGTCGCGACGTCGCGGACGATCGTGACGCCCGGCGCGTCGGCGTCGACGATCAGCATCGAGGCGCGCTGGTGCGGGCGGGCATCGGGGTCGGTGACCACCATCACGATCAAGAAGTCGGCGATCGAGCCGTTGGACGAGAACCACTTGTGGCCGTTGATCACCCACTCGTCACCGTCCCGCACCGCGCGTGTTTGCAGCAGTGTCGGATCCGACCCCGCTGTCCCGGGCTCGGTCATGCTGAACGCCGACTTCAGGTCGCCGGCAAGCAGCGGGTGCAGGTACCGGTCCTTCTGCTCAGGCGTGCCGGCGAGCGCGAGGATCTCGGAGTTGCCCGAATCTGGCGCGGCGTTGCCAAACGCCAGCGGCGCGACCGGCGTGGTCCCGAGGATCTCGTGCATCAGCCCGAGCTTGACCTGACCGAACCCTTGCCCTCCCAGCGACGGCTCCAGGTGAGCCGCCCACAGGCCGCGCGCCTGGACCTGCTCCTGGAGCGGCTTGACGGCCCGCATCAAGCCGTCCC
>DATNKY010000577.1:0-7161 GCA_035603155.1 Solirubrobacteraceae bacterium | reverse complement strand
CCGGCTCAGGTAACGGTGACTAGCTGCGCGCGAGCACGAGCCAGCAGAATCCGAGCTCGCCGCGGTAGCCGTCGAGGTACTCGAGCATCCGCCGGTCCAGCCAGTCGCGGATCCTCGAGGCGTCCTCGGCGTCCGGGTTGTCCAACAGCCAGCGCTCGGGGCCGGCGCGGTAGGTCGACTCGAACTCGTCCCACTCGAGCTGGTCTGAGACGCTGAGGTGCAGGACGCGCCAGCCCGCCCCTCGCGCTGCCGCGAGCAGTTCGCCGAAGGGCAGCATCTCCCCGAACAGATCCGCGGTGAATCGGGACGGGTTGCGCTCGAGGTAACCGTCTCCGTACAGCAGCCGACCGCCCGGCGAGAGCACCTTCGCGAGCGCGGTCAGCGCCGCGGCGGTGTCGTCCCAGATGTGCTTGGCTCCGACGCAGATGACCCGATCGGCCGGCTCGGTCCACGACTCCGCCGGGCAATCGACGAGCTCGACGCGGTCGTCAAGGCCGCGCTCGGCGGCCAGCGTCATGCCGCGCGCGAGCGCCGCCGCGTCGTTGTCGACGCCACGGCCGGTCAGGGCCGGGCTGCGCTGAACCGCTCGGAGCAGGAGTTCGCCCCAGCCACAGCCGAGGTCGAGCACCCGCTCGGCTCGCCCGAGCTCGAACTCGTCGAGCAAGATCGACGCGTGCGCCTCCGACAGCGGCGCGTTCCAGCGCATCGCCGAGTGCCAAACCGCGTCCGGGATCGGCGGCTCGTACTCCGGCTCAGCCATTTCGATCAGCGGCCAGACCAGGCTTTGATCTTGCGGTCGACCCACCGCCGCAGCGGCCCCGAGCTGACGCGGGCGTAGATGCTCGCTCCTCTGCCGCAGATGCCACTGCCGGTGCTGACCACTCCGAGCACCGAGCGCCTATCGGCGCTGAGCAACGGCGTGCCGCTGTCACCCTCGCAGGTGCCTTCAGGACGGGCTTTTGACGGTGGTGTCAGGCACAGCTGGGTTGGTGAGTTGTAGCGGATCATCGCGGCGACCCGCTTGCAGACACCGTTGGAGCTGACGCGCATCCTCAAGCCGTGCAACTGGATGCCGCCCAGGCCGGATTGATTCGGGTTGGTCAACCCCCAGCCGAGCACGAACACGCGCGCGCCACCCCGCGCGGACCTCGGCGAGCCGAGCTTGAGGGCCGCAAACGGCGCGGGCCGGCGCAGGTGCAGCAGGGCGACATCGTCAGAGAAGCTCTCGTGGAGACTGGGGTTAGCCGGGGCCCGCGCGAACTTGTCGACGCCCACCGTGGCTCCTGCGCCGATGTCCTTGAGCGCGTACGACCGTTGGCGGCCCGACACGACCGTGAACGGCTGCTCGAATTTGACGTCGCTCGGGTTGGTTCCCAGGCAGTGCGCCGCGGTCACGACGACGCGCGGCGCGATCAGGCCGCCGCCACACAGGGTGCCCCGCTTGCCGGAACCGACGTTGGCGATGATCTGAACAATCCCCGGATAGCGACTGGCGCGGATCCGCTTGCCGCCGATCACCGCGTTGGCCCCGATCGGCGCGAGCAGGGCGATCAGAGCGACCGCCAAGAAGCCCACCAGCAGCACCGATCGCGGGCGCCGACGATAGCGACTGGCCGCTGCCCTTGCCCTGATCACGCCGGCATTCTCGCATCTCCAGCACTCGTCTCGCACGGTATGGTCAGGCGGTGCTTGGTGGCTCCCGCAGGCCGACTGGCGGTGCGCGATGACGGGCGCGTCGGATTCCGAGGCTCGCGAGTTCGCGGCCGGGTTCCGGGCGTTCCTCGAATGGGTGCATTCAGACGAAGCCGGCTCGGGAGAGCGAAACGAGGTCGCCGCTCTCGTGCGCGGCTTTCTCGGCGACGAGGCGTCCGAGCAATCGGTGGTGACGCGCACGCTGCCGCTGTTCGAGCACGTCAACCTCCAGACCGCGCTCGACTCGTGGTCACAGGAGACGGGACGCCACGTGCAGGTACACGGCATCACCCTCCCGCCCCACTATGGCGGAATCACGCTGCAGCAGCTCGTCACCGGAGAGGGGATCCCGCCGCTGCGGCTGTCGGCGCCGCCGCTGACCGATCTGCCTAATGGCCCGGACTCGACGCTCGCGTGTTTGAAGCTCGCCGTACTGCTGGTCGATGACGCGTCCGGCCGATACGTCGTCATGGTCAACGGGCCCAACGAGCACGACCCAAGCCTCGAGCTCGAGATCGCCGGATTGTCGGTACAGGCCGCACAGGCCGTGCACGCAAGGTTGGGCGAGCTGCGCAATCAGCTCAACGTCTACCGCGGCCATGTGCTCGAGCTCACGATGACCGAGATGGGCAGTGTCTCGATCACGTTCGGTGAAGTGCCACAGACCGTCCGCGACGACGTCGTGCTGCCAGAAGCGGTCCTCGGGCGCATCGAGCGTCACGCGCTCGGGGTCGCCTCCCACCGCGACGCGCTGCTGCGCGCGGGCCAGCACCTCAAGCGCGGCCTGTTGCTGTACGGACCGCCGGGGACGGGCAAAACGCACACGACGCGGTACCTGATCGGCCACATGTCTGGCTACACGCGGCTGATCCTGACCGGGCGCTCGCTGCGCGCGATCGGCTCGGCCGCCGAGCTCGCGAGGAGCCTACAGCCGTCGGTGATCGTGCTCGAGGACGTCGATCTGATCGCCGAGGACCGCAGCTTCGGCCCCGGCTCGAGCCCGGTCCTGTTCGATCTGCTCGACGCGATGGACGGCGCTGCGCCCGACGCGGATCTGCTGTTCGTGTTGACCACCAACCGCGCGGACCTGCTCGAGCCCGCGCTCGCCGCTCGGCCCGGCCGCGTCGACGTCGCGATCCAGATCGACCTTCCCGACCCGGACGCGCGCGAGCGGCTGCTCGCGCTCTACGGCCGGTCGGTCCCGTTACAGCTGACCGCGGCGCAGCGGCGCAAGATCGTCGAGCGCACCGACGGCGTGACGGCCTCGTTCCTCAAGGAGCTGCTGCGCCGCGCGATTCTCGAGTCTCTGTACGACGACGGGTCGATGAAGACGGTCACTTATGCGCACGTGTCACGTGCGCTTGACGATCTGCTCGACTCAAGCCAGGAGCTCACCCGCAGTCTTCTTGGTGTCGGCAACGACCCCGAGGATCTCCCCGCAGGCGGCGGCCTGGGATCACTTCCGCCCGACCGCGGCCAGTGGCGGGCTATGGCAATCGCGCGGCACCAGCGCCACTTCAATCGGTGAGCGTTATGTCAACTCGGCGGCCGGGCTAGGCGCGCTCGGGCTCGACCACGACGCGGACCGTTCCAGGGGGTCGGGTCTCGGCCACCTCGAGCGCATAGTCGAACTCATCGAGTGAAAGCCGGTGCGACACCCAGCTGTCGGCATCGAGGTTGCCGTCGCGGGCCAGGTCGATCACCGCGGCGAGGTCCTCGATCCCCGACGCGTACGCGCCGACGATCTGAAGCTCGTGGGCCATGAACGCACTCGAGACCTCAAGCGTCAGCATCGAGTCGACGACCGACCCCAGGACCAGCCGCCCGCCCCGGCGCAGGAGCGCGACTCCGACCGCCGGCGCATCCGCCTGACCGCTGAAATCGATCACCGCGTCCATCCGCCCGGCGCTGTGACGCAGCGCCCGGGCGGCTCCGTCGAGGCCCTGGTGAACCTCGACGCCGAGCCCCTGGACCCGGTCGGCACTCGCCTCGCTGCGGACCACCGCGGCCAAATGAAGATCGGGGTCGAGCGCGCGGGCGACGCCCAGGACGCCGCTCCCGAGGCCGCCCGCTCCGAGGACGCACAGCGCGCCTCCGCGAGGCACCCCCGCAAGTCGTACGGCATTGTGAGCCGTGGCGGCGGCATCGGCGAGCAATGCGGCCGCGGCCGGCTCGATGCCGTCCGCGGGCAGCATCCGCGACACCGGCCAGACGACTTGCTCCGCGAAGCCGCCCGCATCGTGAAAGCCGAGCGCGCGTACGTGGTCGCACCGCTGGTCCTCGCCTCGCAGGCACCCGGGACATCGTCCGCACGGGGCGAGCGGGTGCAGCACAGCAAGGTCGCCGACCGCGACCGGCGATTCCGTCGCGTTGACCTCCTCGACGACCCCCGCGACCTCGTGGCCGGGGCGGACCGGATATGAGGCTCCTCGCGGCAGGACCATTCCGTTGAGCAGGTGCAGGTCGGTCGCGCAAACGCCACACGCCAGCACGCGCACGCGGGCGAAACCCGCTGGTGTCTCCGGTCCGGGCCCTTCGCGCACGCGCGCGCGGCCCTGATCCATCTCGACGTAGCGCAAGGTCAGCGCCTCTCGGCGCCCTCGCGCCTCGGGGCCCCCGCCTCGTCTTCGCCAGTCACGCGCGCTGAGGATATACAGTCCGCGCGCCGGTCAGCGGCCAAGCAGCGCGCGCGCGACGGTCATCTTCTGGACCTCGGCGGTGCCCTCCTCGAATCGCTGGGCCCGCGCATCGCGGTACACCCGCTCGATCGGAGACGGTGAGAAGTATCCGATCCCGCCGTGCACGTCGAGCGCCGCGTCAGTCACGCGTTGGAGCATCTCGCTCGCGAACAGCTTCGCCATCGCCGCCTGGGCCGTGGCGTCGCCGCCGCTCTCCCACGATCGCGCCGCCTGCAGCACGAGCGCCCGAGCGGCCTCGATCTCGGTCGCCATCGACGCCAGCTTGAACGAGATCGCCTGGCGTTCAGCAAGCTTGCGTCCGAACGTCTCGCGGGTCTTGGCATACGACACCGACAGTTCGAGCGCGCGCCGTGCCAACCCGACGCACGTCATCGCGAGGGAGATCCTGCTCGGTGACAGAAAGCCGCCGAGCGCGACCGCCAGCCCGTCACCCTCGCCTCCCAGCCGGTTCGAGACCGCGACCGGCGCCCGATCGAATACGAGGTGCGCGTGATCGGTCCCGCGCACGCCCATCGACTCCGGCATCACGTGCGCTTGGACGCCCGCGCCGTGAGGCGGGATCATCAGCGCGAGGGTCCCCTCCGCCCTGGAGGTGCCCTCGAGCCGTGCGATCAGGAGCAGGTAATCGGCGATCGTGCCGAACGTGATCAGGTGCTTCTCGCCGCTGACGAAGTAGGTATCCCCCTCGCGCGCGACGCTGCAGCGCAGGTCCGCGCCCGTGCCGGCCGTCGGCTCGGTCAGCGCGAACGCGACCTTGATGTCTCCCGCGATCAGGGGCAGCAGAAACCGCTCGCGTTGTGCGGCGTCGGCGTTGGCGGCGATCGGCCGCCAGATCCCGTTGCAGACGTGCACGATCATCCGCACCGACGCGTGCGACATCGAGATCAGCTCAAGCAGCTCCAGATAGCGCGTGAACGGGAGACCGCGTCCTCCGTACTCCGCCGGTGCGGCCAGCCTCAGGTAGCCGCGGTCACGCAGTTGCGGCCACAGCTCCGGGGGCAGCTCGCGGTCGCGCTCGATCTGCTGCGCCCACTCCTCGCCGGCGCCCTGTACGTATGCGCGAATCTCGTCGCTGAGCGCCTCAAACCGGGCCTCGTCGAGCTCCGGTGCGTGCGCCGTATCTGCTCGGCCCGCGACCATGCGCTGCGCAGTATGGTCGATCCGCCCCTTGCGCCGAGCGGCGGCTCACCGCTGTCGCCGACGTCGCCGGGAGCAACCTCTCCGGACGGACCCCGGGACCGCCGACGGTTTGTAAAACCCCGGTCCCGGCGACACTAGCCGCAGAATCGCGGCCCAGCGACCGCGCAACTTCGCGTTGGACGCCGGTTTGGAACCGGTGGTCAACCCAAGGGAGGCAGTATGAAGCGCACAACGAAGTTGATCGTCGCCGCGGTGATACTCGCGGTCGCGATCACGGGGGTCGCCGCAGCGGCGTCGTCGCCGACCGTTTCGACTCGGGCGGCAACCAAGATCCACAACTTCTCCGCAAAGCTCAACGGGGTCGTGAACCCGAACGGGAGCCGCACCGGCTACGTGTTCCAGTACGGGCTCACGACCGCCTACGGGCTGCAGACCAGCGGTCACAACGCGGGGGCCGGAACGAAAGACGTCGCCGCCAGCGCGACGATCGCGGGACTCTCGCCCGGAACCGTCTATCACTACCGCGTCGTCGCGCTCAACCGGCTCGGCTCTACGACCGGCGCCGACCGCACGCTAAAGACCACGGGGCCCCCGCCCCCAGGAGTCGCGACCGGGCCCCCGGTGAGCGTAGGTAAGACAACGGCCACCGTCACGGGCACGGTCAGCACCAACGGCGCCGCCACCACGTGGCTGGTGCAGTTCGGTCTGACCACGGGGTACGGCGCGCAGACGTTCGGTCAGGTGATCCCGAACTCCGGGTCCCCGACGGCCGTATCCGTGCAGCTCACCGGACTGACGCCGGGGAAGATGTTCCACTACCGGCTCGTGGGGCTCCACAGCGGCAAGGTCGTCTCAGACGGCAACGACGGGACCTTCTTCACGGAGCCCGCAACACGGGCCAAGACGCGCGTCTCGGCGCGCACGAAGCCGTCCCATGACCGGCACTCGCCGTTCGTGTTCACCACCAACGGCACGGTCCACGGCGGGAGCTCGATGCCGGCCGCGGTCCGGTGCACGGGGACGGTCCGCGTGCGCTATTTCCGCGGCAGGCGCCGGATCTCGAGCGGGCTCGCATCGCTCGCGCCGACCTGCACGTTCTCGACGCAGGTCAAGTTCCGCCACCTCCGCGGCCACGGCGCCGCGAAGCTGCGGATCGCGATCAGCTTCCCCGGCAACGGATATATCGCGCCCTCGTCACGCAGTAACACCGTGACGGTTCGCTAGCACCTGCCCGGGCTCCCGGTCTGGCGGCCGGGAGCCCGGTGGCGGCTACGCTTGCGCGCCATGCCGGCTAGCGGTAGTGGGCCGCGAGTGTCGCGCCCAGAACTCGTGCTGCTGGCGGCACTTGCGGTGTGGGCGGCGTTCCCGATCGTCCTGCTGCTCGTGCACGCGTCGCAGACGCACACGACGTTCACGGGCGCGGATGGTCTGATCGGCGCCAACGGGGTGCTCGGGGCCGATCAGCTGCAGTACCTGGCGTGGGCCCGCGATGCCGGCACGCACGGGCTCGCGTCCGATCTGTTCACGCTCGAGCCCAACGGCCATGTCTACCTCGAGCCGCTGTTCACGATCACGGGCGCACTGTGGCGGGCGGGGCTCTCGCTGCCGCTCGCATACCTGCTGTTCAAGC
>DATNKY010000209.1:0-2854 GCA_035603155.1 Solirubrobacteraceae bacterium | reverse complement strand
GCGGCTCGGCCTCGCCGATCACCAGCCTGCGCTCGTCCGCCATGCCTGCCAGGACCAGCTCGAGCGAGCCCGCGGGACCCGAGATCGTGGTTGCCACCGCGCCCTGCGGCCCGCTGTCCTTGACCTCGACCGGGGCGCCGTCGGCGACCACGAGGTAGAGGGGCTTCTCGGGCGACGCCTCGTACGCGAGCACGAACTCGGCGCCGCTCGTCCAAGCGGGCGCGATCAGCCGCGCGACCACCGTCAGTGCCGTGCGCGGCTCCATCCGCACGCCCGCCTGATACAGGCCGGCAAAGCTCAGGTGCGTATCGAGCAGATGGTCGAGTGCCGCCAGGCGGCCGCGCTTGCCGCGAACCCGGGCGACACCCCAACCGAGGCGACGCCGCACCCGCCCCGCGCTCATCAGCTTCGCGAGTGCCGCATGATCGCCCGCGACCCGAAAGTCGACCTCGCTTCGAGGCCGGCGCTCGCCGGCCGCGATCTCCGTTCGCGAGTCGTCGACCGTGACCCGCAGGCACCCGAGCTCCTTGCCCAGCACGAGGTCATACGCGACCGGCGCCGGATCGACAGCCCGTTGCGCCGGCAGCAGATCGACGAGCAGCCTTCCGGCAAGGTCAGGGTCACTCGCAACGAGCGCCGTGAACACCGGCCGCAGCCAGGCGCGATCTACCATCTCCGGCGCAGGAGAGGCCGCCGGCACGCCCGGCGAGCCCGCCGCCGGCGCGCTCACGACGGCATCGAGCGGCGCGATCGCGTCGCGCAGACGCACGAGTGCCTCGCTGAGCCGGTCGGCGGGCTCGGGCTTGGCCGCGGAATCCTCCGCGGACTGCGCCCCCGCTGGCGTGTCTTGGAGTGGCTCCCGGTCGGCTGTGTTCGCGGGCTGCACCACGGGATGTACCGTGGCCTCGGCCGGCGCCGGATCGCCTGTCGGCGGCACCGCCGAGCCGCCACCGGATCGTGCCGACGGCTCGGGTTCGGGCTCGACCTCCGTCGTCGGCGCGATGACGACGGCGCGTAGCTCCTCGATCAGCCCACGGAGCTCCGCGACAGCCGCATGTGCCTCCCCCGACTCGACGTGTAGCCGCGCCAGATCGCGTCCGAGCGCCTCTGCGCGGCGTTCTGCCGCCTCCCGGCCCCGGCGTTCACCGGCGAGCGCACCGCGCAGCCCCTCGAGCTCGCCTCGCAGGCCTCCGAGCTCGTCCCGTAATTCTCCAAGCGTCGCCGCGGTCTGGCGCTCGAGCAGCTGGCGGGCCGCGATCCGAGTCTCGGACTCGACCAGCCGCGCGCGCAGCGCAGCCTCCGTGCGGACGCGCTGCTCGAGCTCGGCCTGCAGCGCGGCGATCAGCTCCCTGTCGGGGGCCTTGACCTGCTCGGCGCCGCCCTGGCGGCCTGCCGCGTGTGCGGGCCTCGACTCGGCCACCGCATCACCCTTGACATCAGGCTCGCTCGGGACACGCGAGGCGCCGCCTGTCCGCCGCGCCACCAGCGCGTGTTCGAATCCGAGGCGCTCGTGCTCGATCGCCAAGTCGGTGGTACTCGCCGGCGCGCCACGTTGCGCGAACTCGTCCGCCGGTTCAGCAGCCTCGACGGCCTCGACGGCCTCGACGGCAACGCGCTCGACTCGACTCTTGGCCGGCCGGCCCTCGGGTTCGCCGCTCGGCGGCGGCTCGCCGGGTCCGTCGCCGCCCGGGTGCGCCTCGCCCTCCGCCGTGGACGGCTCGGAGGACGGCGGGGGCGGCTCGGCGAACGGCTCGGGCGTCTCGCGCTGCGACTCGGCCGTGGTCGCGGCGATCTGTGCGGCCCCGAGCGGCTCGACGGCCGGGGGCAGCGGCACCGCGATCGCGCCGAACTGGAGCCAGGCCCGCCCGCCGAGGTCAGGGGCAAGCGTTGCCGGCACGGCGAAGCTGATCCGCCACTTGCCCGGCGGCGTCCCGTGCAGACTCGGCGGCTCGGGCATCGCCGGAAAGCGGTGCCTGCGGCCCGGCGCCTCGACGACGAGCGTCGGCTGCGCGCTCCAGGCCGGCCGCCGGCGCCGCCAGCGACCGGTGACGCAGACTGTCAGGTTCTCTTCGTCCTCGTCAAACCACTCGACGGTCTCGATGCCAAACGGTGACGCCACTCCGGCTGGGTCGTTCATCGGCGCGACCGTATTTGTCGTCGCGGACGGACTCCGGCAATCCCCGTGCCGGCGCGATCGAGACCAGATTCAGCGGGTCGTCTCATCCACCCTGAGTTCTTCGGCAAGCGCCCTGGCATCGGCCAGCAACCGGTTCGCTTCATCCAGATGGCCGGACTCCGCGTCGACCCGCTCGCGCGTGACCGCAAGCTCAGAGCCGACGCGGACGAGCTCTGATCGCAGGCCGGCCGCTTCGCTGATCGCGGCATCGCGCGAGACGCTGGCGGCCGCCAGGTCGACGCGTAGAGCCGACGCCTCGGCACTGCGCAACTCAGCGGCCGCCTCCGCCGCAGTGACCTGGTCGCGCAGCTCGGTCACCTCCGCCGACCGTTCGCGAAGCTGCCTGTGTTGGTCCTGGACCGCTTCACGCAGCCGATCGAGCTCGCCGCGCAGCTCGGCCAGCGTCGACTCGAGCTGGTCGGGTCGCGAGGACCGCGCCTCGAGTTCGGACTGCGCGTCAGACAGCGCGGCCCGGATCTGCGCCGCATCGGCGGTGCGCTCGTCGAGCTCGGCCCGCAGCGCCGCGACGGTGTCACGGAGCAGCAGATCGGCGAGCGGTCCCGAGCGCGGCGGCTCGGCCGCGCCCGTGCCCGGTGCGACGGGCTCAGCACCGGCGGGCTGGTCGGCCGGCGGCTCCGCGGGCCGCTGGACACGTGCAGGCGGGCCGGACTGCGTCCG
>DATNKY010000142.1:0-2038 GCA_035603155.1 Solirubrobacteraceae bacterium | reverse complement strand
GATGCAGGCGTTCGGGCACCTTGCTGACGGCGCCGCTGGCGGTTTTGATCACGTACACGCCGTCGGCGCAGGTCACGAACACCAGCGAGCCGTCAGGAGACACCGTGACGATCTGCGGCCCTTCGCCGACGTCGATCGTGTCGGTCACCGCCTGGCTCGAGACGTTGACCACCGACACGGTCTGGGAGCCGCCCGGGCCGGTGTTCGGGCCGGTATTGGCCACGTACGCCGTCTTGCCATCGGGCGTGATCGCGATCCCGTGCGGGTAGATGCCGACTACCACCGTGCTCGCGATCTTGTTCGGGGTGCTGCCGCCGGTCGGAATCACCGAAACCGTGTTCGTGCCCGACTCGGTCACCCAGACCTCGCTTCCGTCCGGGGTCGCCGCGACGCCGTAGGGGTTCGTCGTCCCGCCCGTGATGGCGGAGACCAGGGCCATCGTCGAGGTATCGACGATCGCGACGTTGCCGCCGACGATCCCGGGGACGTACGCGAACGTCGTCCCGGTGGCGGCAGCGGCCACGGCGTTGTTCTCGACTGCTGCGATCTTGCGCAGGTAGACCTTGTCGCTGCCGCCCGACTTGAAGTCGGCGGCGTGCGTCGTGCGGTTCTCGATGAACCGGCTGGCCGTGCCTGGCAGCGCTCGCCGCGCGCCGTCGCGCTCCCAATGGCGCGCCTGCGGCCTCCACGGGGTCCGGGGGCGCCGCTTCTCTTGGACCGGCGGAGTCTGGTCGGCTCCTGGAATGGTGGCCTTGGGCAGCGTCGCGACCTCCTGCTCGGCCTCCCAGAACTCGCCGATCGTCGCCGGGAGCCGCGGCGGGAAGGTCGTCGCCTTGCCGTTTGAGAAGCCCAGCGCTGAGGTCAGGTCACCGAACGTCTGGCGGCGCCAGTCGCTGATGTTCGTCTCCTTGATGCCCGTCACGCGCTCGAGGAACTGGAGCACCGACGTGTGGTCGAACTGCTCGCTGGCGACGAAGCCGCCGACCGTCCACGGCGAGACGATGAAGGCCGGCACCCGGACACCGCCGCCGATCGGCCAGTTCGGCTGGCCGGAGATCTGGACGAACTCGTCAGCGGTGCCGGCCGGCGGCATCGGCGGCACGACGTGGTCGAACAGACCGTCGTTCTCGTCGTAGTCGATGATGAACACGGTCTTCGACCACAGGTCGCGGTTCTCGGCCACCGCGTTGAGCTTCGAGGCGAGGAAGTTCGCGCCCGAGGCCGGCAGGTAGGCCGGGTGCTCGCTCTGGCCTGAGGTCGGCACGATCCAGGAGACGGTCGGCAGCTTGTCGTGCTTGGCGTCCCACTCGAACCGGTCAGGCGGATAGAGGGTCAGCCCGCCCTCGTACAGGGGGCTACCAGGCTTGGCGTTCTGGTAGGCGGCGAAGAACTCGAGCATGTTCGTGCCGTAGTCGTCCTCCTCCTGGTAGACGCGCCAACTGATCCCGGCGTCGGTGAGGCGCTCGGGATACGTCTTCCAGGTGTAGGGCGTGCCCGTCGTGGGGCTGGGGACGACGTTCGATGTGATCGGACCGCCATTGGCGCCCGTTGGGTCGATCGTCCCAGTCCAGAGGAACATGCGATTGGGCCACGTCGGTCCGAGCAGCGAGCAGTGGTAGTGATCGCAGAGCGTGAACGTCTCGGCGAGCGCGAAGTGAAACGGCACGTCCTGGCGCTCGTAGTAGCCCATCACGTACCAGTAGTTGGCGGCGCCGTCGGCGGTGAAGTGGCTGGGGATCCAGTTGTTGTTCAGCGCCGTCGTGGGCGCGCCGGGCGTGGCGCCGACGGTGATGTTCAGCGATTCGTGCTGGAACGTCCAAGCGTGCGACGTCGACGGGATCGCCTGCGAGCTCGTGCTCTGCGTGTCTAGGTGCCACGGCAACAGGTACCCGTCCGGGTTGTGCGGGTCGTACTGGAAGAAGATCGGCTTGCCCTCGACGGTGTCGAACGGCGGCGTGCTGTCCGTCTGGATGAGCGCGTTCGGATCGCCGAACCCGGCGACCCCGCCGAGTGTGCCGAAGTAGTGGTCAAACGACCG
>DATNKY010000513.1:0-16444 GCA_035603155.1 Solirubrobacteraceae bacterium | reverse complement strand
CCGAGGATGACTGGCGCCGGCGGCTGCTGGCGGTCACCGGCCGCGGTGCGCGCTCCGTCGCCCCCGGTTGCATCGCCTCGCCGACCGAGGTCGACGCCGATGCCGTCGTGGTGCTCATTCCGGCCGCCGAGGTCGATGCGGGCCGCCGCGTATCGGCTGCGATCCTGCGCGAGCTCGAGTCGGGCCTGGCGGGATTCTCGTTCGCGCTCGGACGCAGCCGCCGCGTCGAGAACCCGCTTGACCTGCAACGGGCCTACGACGAGGCACTGCTGGCGCTGAACGTCGCCGAGGGCGACGCCGAGCGCACGGAGCTCGCCTACGAGGAGACCGGCACCTATCAGCTGCTGCTCCCGTACATGAGCGACCCGGCCGAGCTCAAGCGCTTCTACGACGAGACCGTCCGCCCGCTGGTCGCCTATGACGAGCAGTACGAGACCGATCTGCTCGGCACGCTCGCCGCGTTCCTCGAATGCGACGCGAACGTCAACGCGACCGCGGCGCGGCTGATCACCCACCGTCACACGATCCGGTACCGCTTCGAGCGCGTACGCGAGCTGACCGGGCTTGACGTCTCATCGACCGACGGTCGCGAGAAGCTCTCGCTCGGGCTGAAGGCGATGCGGGTGCTCGGCCTGGCGGCCCCAAGGGGCCCTGCGAGCGAGCCCGGCGCGGCCGGCGGCCGGGTCCCGCACTAGCCGACGGCGGTTGCGAACGAGCCCCTGGACGTCAGCGGGGCGCGCTTACCGACCAACGGCATGTAGTCGTCCAAAAAGACGCGCGCGACGAGTTCCTGGCGCGAGCCGACCTGGGTCTTCTCGAACAGGCTCTTGATGTGGTCCTGGACGGTGTACGGCGACAGCACGAGCGCCTCGGCGATCTCGGCGTTGCTCAGGCCCTGGGCGAGTAGTGTCGCGATCTCACGCTCGCGCGGCGTGACGCCTTCGACCTCGAGCCGTAGCGCGGTCGTCTGCGGGCTCGCGGACCTCTCCAGCACGATCGCCACCTGGCTCGAGGCGCTCGCCTGCGGTAGTGACGCGTGGAGCGTGATCCAGCCGCTTGGGCTCGGGACCGCGATCACGTCGTGCCGCTGGTCGGGATCGTTCGCCCTCCCCCGGGCAAACGTCGCCAGCGCGACGAGCGGACTGGGCACAGCGTCGGCGCTGACCGCCGGACTCCGGAGGGCCGCAAGCAGGTCGATTGCCGGCGGGGTGACCAGCTCGATCTGGTTGGAGGCGTCGAGCACCACCAGGCCGGGCGCGCTCGGATCGTCGCCGCGCCGAGCCGCGTCGAAGCGAAGCGAGGTCCGGATGCCGTCTGCGACGGCGCCGGTCACGGCGGCGAGCGCACGCGCATCGTCATCGGTGAAATCCCCGCCCTCGCGCCCACGCGCGACGTGTACCGCGCCCCAGCAGCGTCCGCGCGCGACGAACGCCGCGCGCAGCTCGAACGGAATTCCGGACGGGGCCAGCAGATCGCGGTAGCGAGTGCTTCGCTCGGGGCACCCGCGGGTCGCGCGGCTCAGGATCCCCACCGGCGTCCGGCGGGCGGCGAGTCCGGCGAACGTGTTGAAGTCCTCGATCAGATACTCGCTGGCGATCAGTGACGCGCCCGCGGCGGCAGCCGTCTCGCCCGTATAGATGCCTGCGTCGATCAGCTCGTGTGGCGCGTCACTCGTGATCAGGCCTGTCTGCGGATCCAGCGTGTGCCAGCAGGTCGCGTCGCAGTCGATCACGCGCCGCAGCCGGCCGGCGAGCTGTGCGAAGTACTCGTCACGGGGCAGCGCTCTGCGTCCAAGCAGCGCGACCTCGTCCACCAGCCTCTCGACCGGCCATCGCCCCGGGGCCATCCGGCGAGTATATGAGCCGGACGAGCCGCCAGCCGCGGCCCGGCGACATGAAATATCCCCGCTGACGAGGGATCGACCGATCCGCCTGCGTCGACCAGGATGTGCCGATCGATCAAGCAGCTAGGCCGCAAGGAGGCCCGCATGACAACGACAACTGATACCCCCGCCACGGACACCGCCGTCGCTCCGATCGCGCTCGGTCCCGGGGAGGGCGAGGCATTGTGGGCGTTCGGCACGCTCGCAGTCGTCAAGAGCACCGGGAAGACCACTGGCGGCCGCGTAGCCGTGATGGACAACCTGGCGCCCCGTGGCGCCGGGTCTCCGCTGCACGTGCATCACCGCGAGGACGAGTGGTTCTACGTGATCGAAGGCGAGCTCACGCTGTGGGTGGGTGGCGACGTGATCAAGGCGCCGGCCGGATCGTTCGTCTATGGCCCGCGCGACGTCCCCCACACGTTCGTGGTCAGCTCCGACGAGGCCCGCTTCCTGCTCGTCGCCGAGCCGGCCGGATTCGAGGAGTTCTTCCGCGCGATGAGCCAGCCGGCGGCCGCGCTGACGGTTCCGCCTCCGATGGAGCTGCCCGCCGATCCGTCACCGATGATCGCCGCCGCGGCGGAGTACGGGGTCGAGATCCTCGGACCCCCCGGGATCCCGTCCTGATTTTCAACTCGTGGGGTGCGCTGGCTCGCTGCTATCAGCGAGCGCCTGCTCGACCGCGCTCGCCGTCAGCTCACCGGCGACGGCGAGCGCTTCCGTGCTGCGCACGGCCCGCGCGAGCACGAACGCGCCCTCGAGCGCGGCGAACATCGCGATCGCGAGCTCGCGGGACCGCGCCTCGCCAAGCCCGCTCGAGACCAACCGCACCACGCACGCTCCGATCCAGCTTTCGAACACCTCGGCGCAGGCCTCGCGCAGCGTTTCGCTGGTGCTCGACACCTCGAGCGAGACGGTCGCGATCGGGCACGCGTCGGCGTAGTCGGTCTCGCGCAGGTGCTCGGCGGCGCCGGCGAAGAACGCGCGCACCGCGCTCGGCGGGTCGGGGGCCGGGTCGAAGATGGCGGGGATCAGCTGCTCGTACAGCGCGCCCGAGGACCGGATCGCCTCGGCGCCGAGCTGCTCCTTGCCGCCGGGAAAGTGGTGGTAGAGCGACCCGAACGGGGCCTGGGCCGCGGTCACGATCTGCTTGACGCTGGTCGCCGCGTATCCCTGGCGGCGCAGAAGTTCGGCGCTGACATCGACGATCCGGTCCCTGGTGGTGCTCATTGGTTTGTCGGCTCCGTATCCGCGATTGGCTACCACGCATATTGCAAGACCGGCGATCCCGCCGTAGCCGAGCCCCTGCGCCGAGCCGCTAAATGCCGTTACGCGCTGCCCTCCCGCGCCAACGCGACCGCTTCGAGCCTCGAGTGGACACCGAGCGCCTGCAGCACGTGACGGACGTGGTTGCGCACCGTCTCGGGGCTGAGGTGCAGGTCGTCTGCGATCTCCTGAGTGGACCGACCCCGTTCGAGCATTCGCAGGACCTCTGATTGGCGCGGAGTGAGGCGCGGGTCCGGCGGTGTCGGCGCGGCGCGGCGCTCGTCCTTGATCTGGCCGAAGACGCCGATCACCCTGTCATCGCGGACGAGCGGGACCGAGCTGATCTCGACCGATACCCGATTGCCGTCGGAATCGACGAGCACGAACTCGTCGTCGGTGACCGACAGGTTGCCGGCCACCTTCGAGGCGAACAGCTCGCGCGATCGCCGCCGGTCCTCGGGCACCACGATCGACGTGAACTTGCGACCGCGGATGTCGCCAACGCGCCGGCTCGCGGCCTCGTTGATCCAGCGGACGACGCCGTTCGGGTCGAGCACGTAACTGGGCACGTTGACCCTCTCCAGCGCGGATTCGAGCTGGTCGCTGAACGGAGTCAGTGCGGACACGCAGCGCAGTGTGCCGCGCGCACCGGGTTTCGGTCAACTGTGTGACGGGTCTCACGTCTTCGGAAACCAAAGTGACCCAAATGGGTCATTCAGTGCCGGATCGAGATGACCGAAAACAAGTGTGAGAGCAACCACGTCAGGTCCAAAGGCTCAGCAAATGAAGGGTTTTCTAAGACCGGCGCGGTGATCAACGACGTCCACAAAGAGAAGAATGAAGACGAGCGAAAACACCCACACGGCAGCACAACGGATCACCAGGCCATCGCGCCGGCGCGTGCGGGTCAGCGTCGTGATACCGACCCTGAACGAGGCCGCGAACCTCCCGCATGTTTTCGCGCGGCTCCCGTCCGAGCAAATCCACGAGATGATCCTCGTCGACGGCCATTCGACTGACGACACGATCGAGGTCGCGCGGCAACTCATGCCGTCGATCCGCGTTGTCATGCAGGAGGGCAAGGGCAAGGGCAACGCCTTGGCGTGTGGCTTTGCGGCCGCCCGCGGCGACATCATCGTGATGATCGACGCCGACGGCTCCACCGATCCTGAGGAGATCCCGGCATACGTCGAGGCGCTGCTCAACGGCGCCGACTTCGCCAAGGGCTCCCGATTCATGGACGGAGGCGGCAGCGTCGACATCACGCCGCTGCGCGGGATGGGCAACCGGTTCCTCAACGCAATCGTGAACGTCCTCTACCGCACCAAGTACAGCGACCTTTGCTACGGCTACAACGCCTTCTGGGCCGACGTCCTGCCGGTGATCAACGTCGACTGCGCCGGCTTCGAGGTCGAGACGTTGATCAACGTCCGGATCGCCAAGGCCGGGCTGGACGTGGTCGAAGTCCCGAGCATCGAGCAGGAGCGGATTCACGGTGTCAGCAAGCTGCACCCGGTCCGCGATGGATTGCGTGTCCTGCGGACGATCCTCACCGAGCGATTCACAAAGCGCACGGAGGCGCACGACAGTGGTGTCCCCGCGGTTCGCGAACTCGAGTACGACGCCGATTCCAGCGCGTCGCTACACGATCGTCTCGCGCAGCCGCTGGCGACCGCTCACAGCATGAGCCGCTAGGGGACGATCACATGCGTCCTGTGCAACTAGCCCAGCTCGCGGGGCGGGTCAGCCCTATCCACGGGCGCGACGACGACCGTCATCCTGCAGACCGCGTCGACGGTGAACTTGAAGCGCTGTCCGGGCGTGAGCCCCGGCGCTTTGACCACCTCGACCTCAGCCAACTCGTTGCTGACCGCGAGGACACGGTAGACCGCCTCGGTCCCGAGCTGGACACGGCGTCGGATTTCGCCGATTCTGAGGTCTCTCCCCGGCGTAGTGGGGCCAAATATATTGCCAGCGGCCGTCCGCGGACAGTGGGGGGTGCCCTCATGAGCCAGCCTCATGACTCCTCCGCCGTCGGCGTCGTCGTGCAGTGCGAGCTCTCGGTTGAGATTCCCGAGATCGCGGCACCCGCGCCCGGCGCCGCCGCACTGGTGATCGTCCGCCTGTTCGGCGAGCCGCTCGGCGCGCTCAGCCTGACCCTGACCGGAAGCGGGATGACGCCCGCCGAGCTCGCCGAGGAAATTCTCTCAGAGCTCAGCTGGGACCTGCGCCTGCGGTTCGCCAACGCCGGGCTGCCCTGGACGGGCACGCTGCCGGTCGACGGTCTGAACCCCCCGCGCACGCCGAGCTTCATCGAGGGTCGCGACCGTGCGATCGCCGAAGGACCGGAGATCACGGTCGCGATCTGCACGCGCGACCGGACGGACGACCTCGCCAAGGCGCTCGACAGCATCGCCGCCCAGGAATACCCGCGCCTGCGTACGCTCGTCGTCGACAACGCTCCGTCCGATGATCGGACCCGGCAGCTCGTGTCGCAACTGGCGCGCACGCGCGACATCGATTATGTGATCGAGCCGCGCAAGGGCCTGTCCTGGGCCCGCAATCGCGCGATCGATGCCTCGGACAGCGAGGTCATCGCCTTTGCCGACGACGACGAGTGCTGCGACCCGTGGTGGGCGGCTGAGATCGCGCGCGCGTTCGTGGAGGTCCCGGAAGCCGGCGCAGTCACGGGACTAGTCGCTCCGGCCGAGCTCGTGACCAAGCCCCAGGCGTTGTTTGAGCAGTACAGCGGTGTCCGCCGGGGTCGCGGTCTGAAGCGGGCAGTGTTCTCGCCCGCGACTGCGCAACAGCAGAGCCCGCTGTATCCGCTGCCGCCCTACGGCGCCGGCGCGAACATGGCCTTCCGCCGTTCGGAGATCGAGCGGATCGGCCGGTTTGACTGCGCGCTCGGGACGGGCACCTCGACGCTCGCCGGCGAGGACACGGCGGCGCTCTGCGCGCTCCTGCTGGCAGGCGGGACGATCGTCTACCAGCCGAGCGCGATCGTGAACCACCGCCATCGCCGCGACTACCCCGCCCTGGAGCGCGTGATGCTCGGCTACGGCCGGGGCCTGAGCGCCTACTACGCGAGCATGCTCGTGCGCCACCCCTCGTGCCTGCCCGAGCTGGTCCGGCTCAGCCGCCAGGCGATGCGCGACCAGTTCTCGCACGATGGCCGGCGACTCGACGAGCTCGACGGCTTTCCGAAGGAGCTCCTGCGGATCAACCGCAAGGGCCTGCTACAGGGCGCGTTCATGTACCCGGGGGCGTGGCTGCGGGCGCGCCGTCTGGCGAACACCGCCGCGGTGGGCTGACGGATGGGCCCCCAGCAGCCAACGGTGGCAGTGCTCTGCTACCACAGCGTCGCAGCGCAGACGACGCCGACGTTCGCCGAGCTGACCGTTGAACCGTCGCTGTTTGCCGAGCAGATCGCGGCGCTGCAGCACGTAGGGCTCGACGTGATCCCGTTCGCCGACGTGCCCGAGGCGCTCGCCTCGCGCCGCCGCGCGGTTGCGATCACGATCGATGACGGCTTCGCCGACGTCGCCGAGAGCGCGTGCCCGACGCTCGCTGCTCACGGGATGACCGCGACCGTGTTCGTGCCGACCGGTTTCGTCGGCGGACGCTCGAGCTGGCTGCAAGGCGCCGATGCCGAGCGCCCGATGCTCAGCTGGGAGACGATCGCGTCGCTCGCCGGCCATGGCTTCGAGCTCGGCTCGCACGGCCAGATGCACCTGGCGGCGGACGTCAACACACGCGAGGTCGTCGAAAACGACGCGCGCGCCAGCCGGATCGAGCTCGAGGATCACATCGGACAGCCGGTTACCAGTTTCGCGTATCCATTCGGGTATCACTCGCACGCCGGACGCTGGGCCGTGCACGCCGCTGGCTACCGCCAGGCCTGCGCGGTCGGCGAACTGCCCGCTCGCGCCCGCGACGACCGTTGGGCGTTGCCGCGTATGCAGGTCCTGAGCCACACGACGCCCGAGGAGGTCGCGCAGATGGTGGCCTGGAAGCCTTCACCGAGCTCGCGCATCTGGGCGAGCTCCAAGCAGCGTGTCTGGCAGCTCGGGCGCCGCTTCGCCGAGTGGGGACCGGCCGAAGCCGGTCGACTCGAGGGAGCGGTCCGATGAGCGCGCCAGGCCCGATCCGGGTTGCGGTCATCGACGTCTCCGAGCCCCTTACCGATCTCGATTGCCGCCGTGACGGCGACTCGCCGTACGTCGCCGCGTGGATCCTCGTCTGCCGCGCGGGCCGCCCGCTGGGCAGCATTCAGCTGCCGCTCGACGGGACGCGCATCTCCGCCCAACGGCTCGAGCAGGAGATCTCCGAGCGCGTCGTCGACGTCTCGACCCGCGAGCCGTGTGCCCCGTCTACTGCACTGCCGCGAGCGAGCATCGTCATCCCCACCGCGATGTCGCGCCTCGAGCAGCTGCGCCGCTGCGTCCGCAGCCTGACCGAGCTCGACTACCCCGACTACGAGGTGATCGTCGTCGACAATCGCCCCGCCGGCGCTGCGCCGGTGCAGCTACCCGGGGTGCGTGTGATCCGCGAGACGCGTCCAGGGATCTCGGCGGCGCGGAACCGCGGCCTGGCCGAGGCGACCGGGGATGTCGTCGCGTTCACCGATGACGACGTCGAGGTCGACGTGCACTGGCTGCGCGCGCTCGGCGACCGCTTCACGGAATCCCCCGAGCTCGCGGCGGTCACCGGCCTGGTGGTCCCCGCCGAGCTCGAGACCCCGGCCCAGATCTTCTTCGAGCAATCCGGCAGCGGGCTGGATCGCGGCTATGCGGCGCTGACGTTCGAGCGCGCGGGCCGCTTCCAGATCAGGCGGCGGAACCTCGACGACGGCACCGAGCTCATTCACTCGCTGTACGAGATGGGCGAGCTCGGCCTCGGGTCGAACATGGCCTTCCGCACTGACGCGCTCCGCGGGGCGGGCGGCTTCGACGAGGCGCTCGGCACCGGGACGCCCACCCGCGGCGGCGAGGACCTCGCGATCCTGGTGGCGCTGCTCGACTCAGGACGGCGCCTCGGCTACGAGCCGGCGGCGATCGTCCACCACACACATCGCGCCTCGATCGAGGACCTCGAGCGCCAGATCTACGGCTACGGCCTCGGCTTCACGGCGATGCTGACCGCGGTGGCGTTGCGCAGGCCGCGCCACTTCGTCGGCCTTGCAGCTGTCGTTCCCACGTGGCTGCGCTCACTGCGCGACCCCGACTCCGCCAAGCGCGCCAACCGGACGGACGACTTTCCCTCAGAGCTTGGCGGGACCGAGCTGCGCGGGATGCTCGCGGGCCCGGTCGCGTACCTGCGGGCGCGGATGATGCAAAGGCGCTGGGCGGCATGAGCGCGGTGTTGAGCGGCCCGACCGTGTCGCGCGAGCCTGGCGACGTGGTCGCCGGCGAGCCGACGCCGGCCGAGTTCCGTCCGGTCAAGCTCGCGATGATCGACGTCGAGAGCTGCCCCGAGTCGATCGCCGCGGGCGGCTACGGCGCGGTCTGGGCGCTCGTGCGCGAGCACGGCCGGCCCCGCGGCATGATCCGCGTTCCGTTCGTCGACGGTGTCGCGACCCGCGATCAGCTCAACCGTGCGATCGAGACTCTGCCGGCGGCCCCGCGCGTACCTGAATCAGAGTGGCCGCTAGACCAGGCCCTGCCGTCGATCTCGGTCGTGATCCCGAGCCTGCTCGAGCGCGCCGATGGCCTCGACGCATGCCTGCGGTCGCTGGCCGAGCTCGACTACCCCGACTACGAGGTGATCGTGGTCGACAATCGCCCCGCCGGTGCTGCGCCCGTGCAGCTGCCGGGGGTGCGTGTCGTGCGTGAGACGCGTCCGGGGATCTCGGCCGCGCGCAATCGTGGCCTGGCCGAGGCGAAAGGAGATTTGATCGCGTTCACCGACGACGACGTGGTCGTCGATCCGGGTTGGCTGCGAGCGATCGCGACGCGGCTTGTCGCTCACCCCGAGGAAGCGTGTGTCACCGGGCTGACGCTCCCGAGCGAGCTCGAGACGCCGGCGCAGGTTGCGCTCGAGGAGTACTACGGCGGTTTTGGAGTGCGCACGTTCGAGGCCGTATCGCACAGGATGCGCGCTGCCGGCTGGCGCTCGCTGATGACCCCGGCGACCGTCGACGCGATGGGCGACGACGGTCGCGTGCTGCGGAGCTTCTCGCTCTACGCCGCCGGCAGCTTTGGTGCGGGCGCGAACATGGCCTTCCGGGCCGGCGCGCTGCGCGAGCTCGGCGGCTTCGATTGCGCGCTCGGCGCCGGCACAGCCACCCACGGCGGCGAGGACCTCGCGATATTCGCCCGCCTCGCCTGGCGCGGCCACGCGGTCGCCTTCGAGCCGGCTTCGATCGTCCATCACACGCATCGTCGCGAGGAGGCCTCGCTCGAGCGCCAGATCAAGGGCTACGGCGTCGGCTACGGCGCACTGCTGATGGCGCTCGTGCTCGAGGATCCCCGCCACCTGGGGCGGATCGCCGGCACCGCCCGCCGGGCGGTGCGGATGATGACCGCCGGCTACCGCGACAAGCTCGCCGTCGACAGGCAGCCGAATCCGCGCGCCGGGGAGCTTGCCCGGATGGAGCTGCGCGGGATGGCCGCAGGCCCGTTCGTGTATCTCGCGACCCGGCTTAGGAGGCCGCGATGAGGCTGCTGCGCGGACAGCGCTCGATGACCTTCAGCGCCATGTCATTGATCACCGCCACCTTGGCGACCAATGCGCTCGGACTGGTGTTCTGGACTGTGGCGGCACGTCTTGGGTCGCCGGGAATCGTGGGACACGCCGCGGCTGCGGTCGCAGCGCTGACGCTGTTGGCGACGATCTCACAGCTGAATCTGACTAACGTGTTCCTGCGTCTGCTCCCGGGCGCCGGCCGACTCGGCAGGCGTCTGATCGCTCGCGGCTACGTGGCCGTGGTGGCCCTCTCACTGGCGGTAGGCGCCGTGTACGTCTTCAGTGGCCTTGGACACAAGGTCGTGGAGGGAGGTCTTACGGCGCAGCTGGCGTTCATCGTCGCGGTCCCGGTGCTCGCGGTGTTCGCGCTGCAGGACTCGGTGCTCACGGCCCTGCGCCGGGCGCCCTGGGTGGCGGCCGAGAACATCTCGTTCGCGACCACCAAGCTCGTGCTACTTCCGGCGGCTGTATTGCTCCCAATCGGCGGTGGGATCGTGATCTCATGGGTCGTGCCCGCCGCGATCGCGGTGATCGTGGTCAGCGCCCTGCTGTTCGGACGCGTGCTCGGGGGACTCGAGCAAATCGAAGGAACGCTGCCTGGGCGGCGGCGCCTGATGTCATTCGTCGCCGGCGAATACGTGACTGCCATTTGGGCTACCGCCACGACACAGCTGATGCCCCTGATTGTGGTGTGGCGGCTCGGGCCGGCGCAGGTCGCGTACTTCACCTTGCCGTGGCTGATCTCGATGGGCATCGGCCTGTTGCTATGGAACGTTGCGTCGGCGTTCGTCGTCGAACTGGCGTCACCGCACCAGCATTCCGACGTGCTGCTCCGCCGCACGCTGATGCTGTGGGGTGGGGTTGTGGCCGGCGCGCTTCTGGTCTGCGTGATCGCTGCCGGACCGCTGCTGTCATTGGCCGGGGGTTCTTACGCCGCAAACGGAGTCGAGCTGCTCCGCCTGATCGGCTGTAGCGCGCCGTTCAGCGCGCTCGTCGCGCTCTACTGCACGCTGATGTGGCTCGACCGGCGCGTCTGGCTGCTGGCCGCTTTCCAAGCTGCGTCTGGCGTCGCTTTGCTCACTGCGACTCTGGTGCTGCTGCCGCATCTCGGGTTGGTCGCGGTTGGGTGGGCCAACCTGGGGGTGCAGGCGGCCGCCGCGATCCTGACCGCCCCGCTGATCGTGCGCCGGCTCCAGACCAGCGTGCTGGTGCAGGCCCGGTGACCGTCGCAGCAGTGCCACCGCTGCTCCCGCTCGCCGTGCAGCGCCGGCTGCGGCCGCTCGTCGGGGTTAGGCCTGCCCCGCCAGCGGACGTTGGATGCTCATGCAACGGAGCGCAGATGACGATACCTGTAGTGACGATCGGCGCCGGGGCAGTAATCGCGGACGGTCCGGTCCTAAACCAGGATTGCGAAGCCGGCGCCGTCTAGGGCGGCGTTCCGGCGTAGGAGACTTCGATGAACAGGAAACGGACCGAATTGACCGCCTATGCAGGGCTGGTGGCCAGCTTTCTAGCGGTCGCTCTGGTGCTGATTGCCCCGACGCCCTGGCTCGGACTGATCGGGGCTCTGCTGCTTGCCTGCGTCCCCGCAGGCGCCGCCGTCATGTGCTGGATCGACTCCGGCGAGAACGCTGCGCAGGCCGGTCTGACATTGGTCGTGAGTCTCACGATTCTGGCGCTGGGGAGCGCGATCATGATCTGGCTGGCGAGCTGGCAGCCCCGTGCACTGCTGGTCCTGGCGGGGCTCGCCGCCGTCTCGTGCGCGCTCAGGTTGCGCGTCGCGCGGGTTGCCGGAGGTGCTCGATGAGCGCGCTCGGCCATTCACTACGCGCGGGACGCGTGGCGCGCCAAGCATCTCTGACCAGGCGAGTGCAGGCCCAACTCGTTCTGCCCGTGATCGGACTCGCCGCCTGGGCCGTTGGCGTCAGCCAACTGCACCCGAACTCGAGCGGCGACTACGGGCTGCTGGCCGGCTCGAACTTCTTCTTCGTGCTCGGTTTCGTGGCGCTGATGACCGGCTTCGTGGTCGAGCTCGCCAGCCGCACGCCACGCGGCTGGCTCCTGACCCTGAACCTGGTCGGCCTGATCGTCGCGGTGCACGCGACCGTCCCGATCATCTACGGGGGCACTCCGGAATACGCGTGGGTGTACAAGCACGTCGGGATCATCTCGTCGTTCTCGCACTACGGACGGATCACCGACGCGGGGAACATCTACGACCAGTGGCCGGCGCTGTTCGCCGGGGTGGCCGCGATCAGCTCGCTCGCTCATGTCAGCGCGCTGTCGTTCGCCGCCTGGGCGCCGCTTGCCTTCGAGCTCGCGGATGCGCTGCTGCTGCTCGCGATCTTCCGGCTGCTCACAGACAACCGCCGCGTGCCGTACCTCGCGGTTGCTCTGTATGTCGGGCTGATCGCCTGGGTCGGTCAGGATTATCTCTCGCCGCAGGCGTTCGGCTTCCTGCTGTGGCTCGCGATCGCGTTCATCATCCTGCGCTGGCTGCGGGCGCCGACCACGGCGAGCCCGACGGCGGCAAGCTTCCGGATCGGCCGTGTGCGGGCGCGCCTGCTGAGCGGTATGAAGCCCGCGCCGACGACGACCCAGGCGCAGCGCTACGTGGCGCTCGTGCTCGTGGTCGCGATCTTCTTCGTGATCGTCGCCGCGCACCAGCTCACTCCGTACGCGATCCTCGCCGGCGTCGGGGCGCTGACGCTGACGGATCTGCTCCGGCCCCGGTGGCTGCTGGTGCTCCTGGCGGCGGTCGCAATCGCATACCTGATTCCACGCTACGGCCTCATATCGCACGACTTCGGCGGCCTGTTCAGCGGCGGCAACCCGATCCAGAACGCATCCGGATCTCAGGGCACGCATAACACCGGCGGCGAGGCTCTGACCGCGCAGATCGTCCACTTGCTCGCTGCGGCGATGTGGCTGCTCGCGCTCGGCGCGATCGCGCTGCGGCGCAAGGCGCTGGGCCGCGTGCTGATCCCGGCTCTGCTCGCCTTCAGCCCGTTCGTGATCCTCGGCGCCCAGAGCTACGGTGGTGAGGCGATCTACCGCGTGTATCTCTTCTCGGCACCGTGGTGCGCGCTGCTGATCGCGGGGCTGCTGGTCGAGGTCCGGTGGCCGAAGCGGCTCATGCTCGCGTCACCGCGGCGGCACGCGCTCCGCTGGTCGGCGATTGGGGTCGTCTCCATCGCCGCTCTGTTCGCCGGCCTCCAGGGGCTGTACGGCCCGGCCGCGGTCAACGCGTTCACGAGCTCTGAGCTCAACGCCAGCCAGTGGCTCTACGGCCACGCGCCGCGAGGGTCGGTGATCGTGCTCCCGGACGAGAACTTCCCGACGCTCCAGGCCGCCGACTACAACTCCTACGACCTGCAGGTGATGCCCTCCGATCCGCAGCTCGGAGAGTCGTGGCTCAACGAAGGCAACATGCCCGAGGTCAAGAACTGGATCTCGAGCCTGGGCCACCAGCCGAAGTATCTCGTCGTCAGCCGCAGCATGAACGCCTACGCTCGCTACTTCGGTGCTCCTCGTGGCTACCAGCAACTCGTCACCAAGATTCCGACCGGCCTCGGCGGCTCGGTCGTTTACCAGAATCCCGATACGACGATCTACCGGCTGACGGCCGACTGATCTGATCGCCGGGGTCCGGGCAGGGCGCCCGCTCTCGGTCGACTGATCGCGCGAAGCGACGGTCAGGCGCTCGTCGGCGGCTCGTCGATCCGGATCACGCGTCCGGGATTGCCGACCACGACGGCCCACGCCGGAACCGACTTGACCACCACGGCCAGCGCGCCGATGCGGGCGTGGTCGCCCACGTGGAGGTCGCCGACGACCGCGCACCCCGCGCCCAGCTCGACGTCGTCGCCGAGGGTCGCGACGCCGACCTCGTTGCCGTCGCGGTCAACCCGGTTTCCGATCGTCACGTTGTGGCGCAGCTGACAGTCGCTGCCGAGCGTGCAGTGGGGACTGAGCACGATCCCGTGCGGGTGGTAGAGGCGCAGCCGTGCGCCCACGTTCGCGGTCACCGGCAGCTCGATGCTGAAGATCAGCGAGCACGTCAGCCAGTACGGGCTCACGATCAGGCGGGCGAAACGTCCCCATCGATGCTCCGCCCACTGCGCGAGCCGGAACCACGCCAAGATCAGCTGCGACTCCGGCCGCGTCGCGTTGGCGGCCCAGTCCTGGAGCACCCACTCGCGGAATCGGTGATTGGCCTGTGGCTCGATGGGGCGAGGCTATCGCGCGCCCGCCGGGCACGCCGCGGCTAGCGCTCCAGCCTCGTCGCAGCCGCCCGCGCGAGACTGACCGCCCCGCCGGCCGCGGCGAGCGTCACGCCGGCGACAATCGCCATCGCGCGGCGAAACTGCCCGCTGACGAGATCCCGCACAAACGCGCGCGGGAGCGTCCGCGTCAGGTACGAGCGCTCATCGCCGAGGTCGCGATCGTCGCCGAGGTGCGCCGAGAGCTCGATCTTGCCGGCGCCCTCCCAGTAGCACCGGCGCAGGAAGAACCGGAACGTCGAACGCTGGAGCGGCACCGCGTGGTCGACGACCGCCGAGGGCACATAGGTCCAGTGGGAGTCGGGCGCGCTGGTGCCGACCCGGATGCAGAAGTCGGTGTCCTCGGGCCGCGACGTGGAGCCGACCTTGCCGAAGCCGCTCCGGAACCCCCCGACCGCGTCGAACGCATGCTTGCGGACCGCCATGTTCTCACTCCACACGTTGCGCACCGGCGACTCCTCGGTCGGGAGGCCGGCGTGAGAGGCGCCTACGACCCAACCGAACTCATCCGGAAACCAGCGCGGACGCAGGCCCTGCCAGGCAGCCATCGTCATCCCGCCGGTTCCGACGACGCGGGGGTCATCGAATGGGGACAGCAGCGCGGCGAGCCATCCGGGATGCGCGCGCACATCATCGTCGAGAAACACCAGGTACGGACTGCGGGCCAGCGCCGCCCCAGCGTTGCGCGTCCCGGATGCGCCGCGGTCACCCTGATGGTCGACGACCTCGATCGCGTCGACCTCCGAGCGCAATCTGTCACCCAGCGCGGGGTTGTGATCGACCGCGATGATCACCTCGTGGGGCGCTGGTTCCTGCTCCTGGGCGGAGCGAATTGCTGCCAATAGCTGGTCAAACCTCTCATCGGTGTGACACGCGATTACGACGCTGGCAGTGGTCTCGGTCATCACCAATTCACGTCAAACAGACCAATCCTGCAACGGAAGAGACCGAAACTCACCACATAGACGCCGATTCGCCGGGACCCGCGAGCAGGCGGATTTACTCTCGCCGCCGAAATTCGCCCTATGAACTCGCAGCCCAAACTCAGGCTTGCCGGCCTCGTCTTCACCGTGGCATGGATGCTCGTCGGTAGCGCGTCCGCCCTTGCCGCCACCACCCACCGCTCCGCCTCGGTTCGGCACCACCACGCGATCCGGCATCACCGCCGGTTGCACCGGCGCGTTCACATCCGGGAGGCGCGGAACGTATCGGCCTCGGATCCCTCGGGCGTGCCGATGCCGACCAGTAATCCGAAGGGCTGGCGTGAGGTTTTCTCCGACGACTTCAGTGGCAACGCGCTGGATTGGCAATGGACCTCTTACTGGGGTCAGCCGGGCGGCGACCCCGGTGGGTTCTTTGACCCTACTCACGTTACGGTTTCTGGCGGTGAACTGGTGATCGGCGCCTACAAGGACCCTGCCGACCTGACCTGGGACGCCGGCCCGCAGACTTACGTCACCGGAGGCGTGAGCAGCTCGCCGTCGTTCGCTCAGACCTACGGCAAGTACCTGGTGCGCTTCCGGATGGATGCCGGTCAGGGCGTCGCCCACGCGATCCTGCTCTGGCCGCAGACCAATACCTGGCCGCCCGAGATCGACTTCAGCGAGGACAACGGAGCCGACCGGCAGACCGATTACGTGACGCTTCATTACGGGGCGAACAACACTCAGGTTCAAAAGCACATTGCAGTCAACCTGACCCAGTGGCACACGCTCGGCGTCGTGTGGACCAAGGGCAAGCTCGTCTACACGCTCGATGGAAAGAACTGGGCCACCGTGACCAACGCTAACGTGCCGTCGATACCGATGGTGCTCGACATCCAGACGCAGGGCTGGGCGTGCGGGACTTCGACCTGGGAGCAGTGCCCCAACGCCAGCACCCCGTCGCACGTCAACCTCGACGTCGACTGGGTGGTCGCTTACACGCAATCGTAGGACCTCGCTGCGCCGGCGCGTGACGCCGGCTCGCAGCGGACCGACGACCCACGTCCTAGCCGAGGCTCGTCACGACGTGGGCGTTGCTGTTCGGCGCGTACCCGACGGCCCAGTCGACGTACATGTTGACCTTCCGGGGCGTGCTCGAGTTGGGACACACGCCCCAACTGCCCGTGCAGGGCCAGGTCTGCGTCTGCAGGTCGAGGACCATCGGGATGTTGGGGATGTTGCTGCCACTCATCGTCTTCCAGACCCGGCCGTCGATAGTCCACTGCAGCTTGTCGGGTGTCCACTGAATCCCGAGCGTGTGCCACTGCGTCAGGTTGACGCGGTTCAGTGATGCGCTCCAGTGCGTGTCATGGGCGCCGAAATGGAGTGTGGCGAGCGTCCCCTCG
>DATNKY010000501.1:0-2235 GCA_035603155.1 Solirubrobacteraceae bacterium | reverse complement strand
AGAATACCGTCAATTGTCGCGGCATTCGTATGGTGAGGCGGGCATCGTTGTGCAAGGCCTGCCCGGGCCCCGGAATCCGATGACTTGTCACAATCCGCCCCGGGCGGCACCAACCTACACCCGCAGGACCGCGACGGCAATGATTCGACTCTCGTATCGCCATTACCGTCCAATCGCTCCAGATGGTTCGCCCAGCGACTCGCCCACGGCGATGCCGATGCGCTGATTCAGTGTTGCGCGGGCACCTAACGAATCGCTCACATTTGGGTGGCTCGCCGGCCGGAGGCGCCTCGTTCTTGCGACAATCACCTGACTGGGGGAAGATCTCCACCTGGGAGGTGGTCGCATCGATCGTCGCAACCGCCCTAGGCGTCGCCTACTCGGGCAGGCGCCACGGTGGATTGAGCCGGTTCCTGCCCGCGTGGAACAGGCACAGCGGGTTGCCATCGGGATCGCGCAACCGGGCCTCACGCCACAACCAGTTCTGATCGACGGGAGCGTGCTCGAACCGGAAGCCGCCATCTTCGAGGCGGGAGACCGTCGCGTCGAGATCGTCGCATTCGAAGTAGACCGTCGTTTCCGATCTCGGCACGTCGTCGACGTGCTCGAGCGACAGCGAGCTGTCGCCGTCGGGGCATACGAACCGCGCATAACCTTCGGCGGCCACGATCTGGCGCAGTCCCAGCCGACGGTAGTAGTCGACCGATCGATCGAGGTCGCTGACGGCGAGCGTCACCTGGTTGAGCCGCATCCGCGCAAAGGCTAACCGCGAGCCGGGGAGGCTGCGTGCGGAGCCTGCTGCGCGGCTCCGCCGACAGACCCGAGGCTGGTCTAGAGCACGCTGTTATCGAACGTGACCGGCCGGTTACCGCCGTCCGGGACAGTCGCCCACACCGCACACCCAGAACCTCAGGGGGTAGTTCACGATGAAGGCCAATGAAGGCCGACGACTCAGCTGCCGTCGTTTCGCAAGGAGCAGACGGCTAGCGTTGCGGGAGGCGATCGGATGATCGGGCGTAACAGCGGGGCGAACACAGTCAGACACACGATCGCCGTGATCAAGATGCGATGGCTCGCCGCTCTCGGGCTCGCATTTTGTGCGTATGCGGCCGCAAGCCCCGTGGCCGGCGCCGCTACGAGCGCGGGCGCGCCGACCGGCGGTGCAGCTCAGAACCGGATCTGTGAGAGCAGCGATCCGACGCCGCGTGACCCGGGGAACCCGCTCGATCTCGCGAACAACCCAGGGTCCGATCCGCTCAACGGCGCGCAGTTCTTCGTCTACGGCCCGACCCACGGGGACGCTGCCGGCGCGATTGCCCGGCTGCTCGGGAGGGACCCCGCCTCGTATCCCAACGACACCTCGTGGACGAGCTTCTGGCAGAGCGTCACCGAAGGAGCGCTGCATCATCTGATCGCCGCCAACAGGCATCTCGCCGGCGAGGTCCACGAACTCGCCAAGATCGCGAGCGAACCCACGGGGCAGCGGCTTAGCAGCTTCTCCGAAGGCGGAGGGCCTGGCGCGCTGTTCGGGCAGACCGAGAAGCTGCTGTGCAGCAACTACAGCGCGGATCCGGGGTCGATCCCGATCCTGAGCACATATTTCCTGCATCCGTCGCTGGGTGGCTGTCCGACTTCGGGCCAGATAAGTGCGTACGGTCCGACGTTCCGTCGGCGGGTAGGCGAGGTCGCCGACGCCGTTGGACGCCGACCGGTGGTGTTCCTGCTCGAGACCGACGGGCTTGGCAGCTCGTCGTGCATGGCTCGAAACGGAGAGCTCGCAGCGTGGGAGGGCGCCTTGCGATTCGAGGTCCATAAGCTCGGCTCGCTTCCACATGCTGTGACGTACATCGAGGCCGGATATTCGGATTCCAACAGCGTCGCGTACACCGCCAAGGCGCTCAACGCGATCGGCATCGGCGGCATCCGCGGCTTCTACACCAACGACACGCACAACAACTGGACGATCAATGAGGTCCGATGGGCGAGCGCGATCTCGAGGCGCACACACGGGGCGCACTTCATCGTCAACACGGCCAGCAACGGCAATGGCCCGAAGCTCAATCCGCATCCGGCCACCCAGGGCGCGGAGGATCTCTGCAATCCACCGGGGAGGGCGCTCGGACCAAAGCCCACGACCCACACCGGGTTCAAGCTGGTAGACGCCTGGATGTGGACATACCCTCCGGGCAACAGCAGTGGCAGCTGCAACGGCGGGCCGGCTTCCGGGACGTTCTG
>DATNKY010000082.1:0-8828 GCA_035603155.1 Solirubrobacteraceae bacterium | reverse complement strand
TTGAGCCGGCTCGACGTGCGCCAGCGGGCCAGGCCGCTGCTGACCGCGCTCGCCGAGCAGACGGGCGAGACCGCGACGTTGTCGGTCCCGAGTGGGGGCGAGGCGGTGACCGTCGACTTCGTACCCTCGGGCTCGAGCGTGGTCAGCATGGCGCGCCTCGGGCGCCCGAGCATCCTGCACGCGACCGCCGTCGGCAAGATCGTGCTCGCGTTCGATCGCGGCTGGGCCCAGTCCGGGATCGCCGACCTGGCGCTGATCGCCTACACCGACAAGACGATCACCGAGCCGTCCGGACTCGAGGAGGAGATACGCGGGGTCCGCGAGCGCGGCTACGCGGAGGCGCTCGGCGAGCGCGAGTCCGACCTCGGCGCGCTCGCGGCGCCGGTGTTCGGGCGCGGAGGCGAGCTCCAGGCGGTCCTGGGACTGCAGGGTCCGGTCGCGCGGCTCCCGGCGGCGACGCGCCGCGCGTTGCGGATTCCGCTGCTCGAGGCGTCCGCGGAGCTCGAACGCCTGTTGGGCGCCTAAGCCGGGGTGTCTGAGCGAACCATAAGTTCGCCCAAACACCTAGGCCTCTCTCAGCTCCAGGGGTAGGGGCTGTGCGAGACCGGGTGCAGCTCGCCGGTGGCAAAGCGCTCGTACCGGAACGGACGTAAGAGCGTGGAATGCTGGCCAGTCAAGACCTTTGCGATCTCGCGTCCGACGGCGATCATCTTGTAGCCGTGGTTGGAGTCGGCGGCGACGAACACGTTCGGGCGCATGTAGTCGAAGACCGGGAAGTTGTCGACCGTGAACGCGCCGACGCCGCCCGAGCGGACCTGGCGGTACTTGGCTCGCGCTCCCTCGAAGCGCTTGAGGCAGTGCGACAGCGAGGCCGACCACATATCGGCAAAGCCGGGGTCGACGGTGCCCGTGGGGTAGGGGTCGACGGTGAAATCGGGGCCGACGGTGAGCGGCTGGGCGCCGCCCTGGACACTGTCGCGGTCGGGCTTGAAGTACACGCCCCAGAACTCGTCGGTGATGAGGGTGCCGTCATCGGCGTACAGCGGCGCGTCGGAGTCGACGTGGAGGACCGGTGAGCTCTTGCCGTCGTTGGTGACGAACATCTTCGGATCGAAGGCGGCCTCGCCTTCCTGCAGGTACCAGTACGTCCACATCGGCTGATCGGTGACGACGTGGCCGTCGGGCTGGCGGACGTCGAGGCGGCCAGGGAGGTCGAGCATCTCCCACAGCGAGGCGATCCACGGCCCGACCGCGACCACGACCTGCTCGACGTCGATGTCGCCGGCGCTGGTGCTCACGCGGGTGATGGCCCCGTCGTTGTCGGAGGCGAAGTCGAGCACCTCGACACCGGTCTCGATCCGGGCGCCCGCGGCGCGCGCCAGGTCGGCCAGTCCGTGCATCGACTCCTTGTTGAAGGCATAGCCGCCGGCTTGCTCGTGCAGGCAGACGCTAAGCCCGGGCGCGCGCCAGTCGTCATAGAGCGAGCGCATGTGCTCGGCGACCTCGCTCTCGCCGACGTAGAGCTGCGATGGGTACCCGATGCGCTGCTGGCGCTCGTAGACCGCGGTGAGGTCCTGCACCTGAGCGGCCGGCCCGAGCGCGACGTAGCCGCTTGGGTGGTAGTGGAGCTTCTCGGGCTCTGACTCCCAGACCTCCACGCACGCCGCCATCAGTTCCTGCATCGCGGGCTGGAAGTAGTTGTTGCGCACGATCCCGCACGCGATCCCGGAGGCGCCGGCGGCGACATCGGCCTTGTCGACGACGAGCACCTGCTCGCCGGCGCGCGCCAGGTGCCAGGCGGTCGAGAGCCCGTGGACGCCGGCGCCGATCACAAGCGTCGGTACGGAGGTCGGAAGACGGTCGCTCATCATGCTCCTAGGTGGCAGGTGTCGGGGCCTCGGTCAATGAGGTAAATTGTACTGTGTTGCCCATAGTGCAATGCTATTGGTCACAACGCAACAGAATACCGCGGCCGCGCGTCCCGGTCAAGTCCCGCTCCTTGCGGTCACCGTGGCCGCTTTGGTATAAACCCGCCACGTGTACCAATTTGTCCAGTCCAGTCGACGCGCGCACGCTTCGGCGGTGACTGGGTTGGGTCGATCTCGGAGCAGGGGTGCCCTCACGAGGGCGAGCTGAGCGCAGGTCGGTAGCGTTAGCACCATCGCTGCCCGCGGTCGTGGCAGCACGAGAGGAGACTTGAGATGGCGACAGCAGTGGACGGCAGGGCCGCGTTCGGCGGAAACGTCGAGACGGTGCTTTCGTCGCCGCGGATTGAGCCGCCGCCGGCGACGCTTGAAGAGGCCCGCAACGCTCCTGGCCGCGCTGCCAAGATCGAGGAGCTGACGCGAAAGATCGAGGCCGAGGGCATCAAGTACGTGTTCTTTCAGCAGGTGTCGATCACCGGCCGGGTGATGGGCAAGGGCGTGGTCTCGACCTTCTTCCCGCAGGTGGCCGAGCGGGGTTACCAGCTCGTCTACGGCGCGACGGCGAACCTGTTCACCGACCGATATGGCAACTACATCGGCTTCGGCCCGGAGGAGTCCGAGCTCGCCGCGGTCGCCGACCTCGACACGTTCGCGGTGCTGCCGTGGGACAAGCGAGTCGCGCGCGTGTACTGCGACTGCTACGACACCGAGACCGGCGAGCTGCTCGACGCCGACCCCCGCCAGAACCTCAAGCAGATCGCGCACGAGTTCGAGCAGGAGCTCGGTTACCAGTTCCTGATCGGAATCGAGCCCGAGATGATGTGGCTCAAGCGCCCCCAGGACGGCGAGGAGCCCGAGGGCGTCACCAAGCCCTACTGCTACCACATCCACCAGTTCGAGGAGCTCCGTCCGGTGCTGCTCGACGTGGTCGAGTACGGGCAGGCGCTCGGTCTCGACATGAGCTACGGCGACCACGAGGACGCCCCCGGCCAGCTCGAGCTCAACTTCCGCTTCGACCGGCCGGTTCGGACGGCGGACAACATCACGACCTACCGCCAGGTCTGCGCCGCCGTCGGGCGCAAGCACGGGCTGCTGCCGAGCTTCATGCCCAAGCCGTTCACGGGCGTGTCGGCCAACGGCCACCATCACCACTTCACGCTGATGGACGACGACGGCAACAACGTCTTCTATGACCCGGACGGGCCGGCGCAGCTGTCGCAGTTCGCGCGCCACTTCCTCGGCGGCATGCTCGAGCACTTCCCGGCGCTGATGTGCGTCGGCAACCCGACCGTCAACTCCTACTGCCGGATGTGGGACACCGGCTTCTGGGCCCCGATCTATAAGAACTGGGGCTGGCAGAACCGCACCACGACCGTACGCGTCGCGTCGGGCGGGCGCTTCGAGTACCGCGGCGTCGACTCGTCGTGCAACCCGTATTTGACGGTGGCGACGCTGCTGCGCGCCGGCCTCGACGGCGTGCGCCGCGAGATCGACCCCGGGCCGCCGCAGCAGGGCAACACCTATGACCTCCTGCAGGAGGGACAGAAGATCGAAAAGGTGCCTGACAGCCTCGGCGCCGCGCTCGATGCACTCGCGAAGGACGACGTCATCCGGTCAGCGATGCCCGGCCGTCTGTACAAGGTGTTCGCGCACTACAAGCGCGATGAGTGGGAGCGCTACCTCGCCGCAGTCACCGACTGGGAGCGCGACGAGTACCTCGAGGTATTGCCGTAGCCACGGCCCGGTCAAGGAGAACTGCGTATGTGTGGAATCGCGGGAATTATCTATAAGAATGGAAACGGGGCGCATCGGATCGGCCGCGATCTGACGAGCATGCTGCAGTCGATGAAGCATCGGGGTCCGGACTCGACCGGCTACGCGCTGTACCACGCCCCGAGTCACGAGCTGACGGTCCGGATCAAGCTCGCCGACTCGACCGCGCCCCGTGACCTGGAGTTCGCCGATGACGTTCGTCGCCGCCGGCGTGAGACCGAGGATCGGCTGAGGGCCGCCGGCGCGACGGTCAAGTCGACCGAGGAGGCCAACGAGTACACCTACAGCGCGACGATCGACTACCACGGCGACCTCAAGCAGCTCGCCGACTACGTCGAGTCGGTCCCGCACGCCGAGGTGCTGTCTCTCGGCCACTCGCTCGAGATCATCAAGGACCTCGGTGACGCCCGGGGCGTATCGACGGCGTATCAGCTCGACGACTACTTCGGATCGCACGGAATCGGCCACGTGCGGATGGCTACCGAGTCCGACGTCGACATCGCCAACGCGCACCCATACTGGGCGTACCCGTTCTCCGATGTTGCCGTCGTCCACAACGGCCAGCTGACCAACTACCACCAGTGGCGCCGCCGGCTCGAGTCCCGCGGCCACCGGTTCGCGTCGATGTGCGACTCGGAGATCATCGCCGTGTACCTCGCCGACCGGATGGCCAACGGCGACGCGCTCGAGGACGCGATGCATCACAGCCTCGAGGACCTCGACGGGGTGTTCACGTACATGTGCGTGTCCGAGGACTCGCTCGGGATGGCAAAGGACGAGCTCGCCGCCAAGCCGCTGGTGCTCTACGAGGGCGACGACATGGTCGCGCTGGCTTCGGAGGAGATGGCGATCCGGGCCGTGATCGACAAAGAAATCGAGACCTACGATCCCTATGAATCGACGGTGATGGTGTGGACGCGATGACCACGGGCCAGCAGCACGAGGAGCCTCTGTTCGACGCGCGCGGGTTGGTCGAGCTCAACGCGCACGTCCCGCGGGTCTCCGAGATCGACGGCGAGCAGGCGTCGTTCGACGCTCGGGACCTGACCACAAGGCAGATCAACCTCGAGCTTCGCTGGCTGCTCTACGAGCAGGGCGTCAAGGAGGTCACGGTCAGCAACCCGGCCGCGCGCCACTCGCTCGGCGCGGGTCTGCTGACGCGGTGCAAGATCAACTTCGAGGGCAGCCTCGGCTACTTCGCGCTGGGAATGATCGACGGACCCGACGTCCACATCGCCGGCCGCGTCGGCTGGTCGTCGTGCGAGAACATGATGTCGGGCGTGGTCGTGATCGAGTCAAACGCCGGCTCGCTGACCGGCGCTGCAATCCGTGGCGGCGACCTCGTCGTCAAGGGCCAGGTCGGCGCCCGCAGCGGCATCGACCAGAAGGGCGGGACGATCATCGCGCTCGGCGACGCCGGCTCGATGACCGGCTTCATGATGCAGCGCGGGCGACAGATCCTGTGCGGCAACGTCGGCCCCGGCCTTGGCGACTCGATGTACGACGGCGTCCTGTACGTCGCCGGCAAGGTGAAGTCGCTCGGGATCGACTGCGTCGAGGGCGAGTGGACCGACGCCGACACCGAGCTGATCGAGCGCAAATTCAGGATCTACGACCTGGGTTCGCCGCCCGAGTTCCAGAAGTTCGTGTGTGGCAAGAAGCTCTACAACTACGACTCGCTCGAGCCGTCCGAGCGCAAGCTCGTTCTCTAGGAGGTGACCAGAGGCATGGCTGACGAAACCGCACCCTCGGCCCGCAACGTACTCGGCCACAGCGCGATCTTCACCCCCGAGGTCATCGATGACATCCACGTGAAGTCCGAGCTCGGCCGCTATCGGATGCGCGGCTTCTCGATGTTCAAGAAGATCCCGCACTGGGACGAGCTGATGTTCATGCCGGGCACGCTGACCCGGTTCGTGATCGAGGGCTACCGCGAGAAGTGCCTGACCAAGACCGTCCTCGGCGCGCGATTCGCGGCCAAGCCGATCGAGCTCGACATCCCGGTCTACATCACCGGCATGTCGTTCGGCGCGCTGTCACTCGAGGCGAAGATGGCGCTCGCCAAGGGCGCCTCGATGGCCGGCAGCGCCACCTGCTCGGGCGAGGGCGGGATGATCCCGCCCGAACGCGACCTCTCGACCAAGTGGTACTACCAGGTGATCCAGAGCCGTTACGGCTTCAACCCACACCACCTGATGCTCGCCGACGGGATCGAGTTCTTCATCGGCCAGGGGTGCAAGGTCGGGCTCGGGGGGCACCTGATGGGCCAGAAGGTGACCGAACAGGTGGCCGAGATGCGCTCGCTCCCAGCGGGGATCGACCAGCGCTCGCCCGCGCGGCATCCAGATTGGCTGGGTCCCGACGACCTGTCGTTGAAGATCCAGGAGGTGCGCGAGGCGACCAACTACGAGGTCCCGATCCAGCTCAAGCTCGGCGCCGCGCGCGTCTACGACGACGTGCGGATGGCGGCCAAATGCGGGCCGGACATCATCTACCTCGACGGCGCCGAGGGCGGCACCGGAGCGGGCCCCCACACCGCCGCCGAGGAGACGGGCATCCCGCTGATGGCGGCGATCCCGGAGGCGCGCCGGGCGCTCGAGGACGTCGGGCTCGAGGACGAGATCGACCTCGTGGTCGCGGGCGGGATCCGCAATGGCGGTGACGTGGCAAAGTGCCTCGCGCTCGGTGCCAATGCGATCGCGATCGGCCACTCGGCGCTGATGGCGCTCAACTGCAACAAGGAGATCCCCGGCGTCACCGACTACGAGGGGACGATCGGCGTCCCCGCCGGAAAGTGCTACCACTGCCACACGGGCCGGTGCCCGGTCGGGATCACGACCCAGGACCCGGAGCTGCGCAAGCGGCTCGTCGTCGATGAGGCGGCCAACCGTGTCTACAACTTCCTGCATACGCTGACGCTCGAATGCCAGATGCTCGCGCGGGCGTGCGGCAAGACCAACGTTCACAGCCTCGAGCCCGAGGACCTGTGCGCGCTGACGGTCGAGGCGTCCGCGATGGCCCGGGTCCCGCTCGCGGGGACCGACTACATCCCCGGCGTCTCGGAGGAGCGGACGCTGGAGCGGATAGAGCGGCTGCTCGAACGCCACATCGCCAATCCGATCGACTACCTCGATAGGCCCGAGGGGGTGCCCGCGCATGAGTGACGCAGCAGTTGAGGTTCGCCGGCTTCCCGGCGAGCCCCAGAAGGTCGTCGCGATCGACGCCGAGTACCTGTCGGGCAAGCGCTTCCCCTACCAGGAGGACGTCAGCCTCATCGAGGACGTGGATCTGATCGCTGCCACTCCGGGCGAGGACATCAACTGGCTCGAGGACGTTGCGCTGCTCGAGGAGGAGGGCGTGCCGGCCGTGTTCGATCGCTACTCGAACTCATTCATCAAGATCTACTTCGACGTCCCCAAGGGCCGCGAGGACGAGATCGCGCGCAAGGTGCTCGTCAAGCATCTGCAGTCGGGCAATTCGTACGGGATCCAGCTCAAAGAGCGTCACTGCAAGTTCCTCCAGCCCGAGCTCGGGCCGTGGGTAGCCGATTCGCGAACGGTCGGCGAGAACTACAAGCCGTCGGTGCTCGAAGGCTGGGAGCCGCCCGCTCACTGACCACGGTGACGGCCGGAAAGACGCCTTCGCGATGCGCAGCTGGTGGCTTTCGGAGGCGGGCGACGGCGACGGCGAGCCCCAGGCGGGCGCCGCGCTCGAGGGCTCGCACCGCGCCGAGGTGTGCATCGTCGGCGGTGGCTTCACGGGGCTGTGGACGGCGCTGCGGATCAAAGAGCACGCTCCGCAGACCGAGGTTGCGCTAGTCGAAGCCGACATCTGCGGCGGCGGCCCCAGTGGCCGCAACGGCGGCTTCGCGCTGAGCTTCTGGCACCACTTCGCTGCGCTCGACCACGCGTGCGGGAGCGTCGAGGCGCTCCGGCTCGCGCGCGCTTCGTGTGACGCGATCGACGAGATCGGCGCCTTCTGCGAGGAACACGGGATCGACGCGCATTACCGGCACGACGGCTGGCTGTGGACGGCGACCAATGCGGCACAGGTCGGGGCCTGGAACAGCACGATCGCCGACATCTCGAGCCACGGCGAGGAGCCGTTCGTCGCGGTCGAGCCCGCCGAGCTCGTCGAGCGCACCGGTTCCTCCTCGCACATCGCGGGGGTGTTCGAGGCGACCGCGGCGACCATCCAGCCGGCGCTGCTTGCGCGAAACCTGCTCCGCGTAGCCCGTGAGCGCGGCGTCCGCGTGTTCGAGGGCTCGCCGATGCTCGCGCTCGAGCGCTCGACGCCGCTCGTCGTACGCACGGCCGGCGGGGACGTCACCGCCGACCGTGTGGTGCTCGCGATCAACGCCTGGAGTGGCCAGGTGCGCGAGCTGCGCCGGGCCTTCGTGGTCGTCTCGAGCGACATCGCGATCACCGACCCGGTGCCCGACGCGCTGCAGAACAGCGGCTGGCGGGACGGGTCTTGCATCTCGGACTCGCGGCTGATGGTCAACTACTACCGGACCACGCGGGATGGGCGGATCGCTCTCGGCAAGGGGGGTGGCCGGCTCGCGTACGGCACCCGGATCGACTCGAGCTTCAGCGGACGCTCGCCGGTCGAGGCCGACCTCGCGGCGCGCCTTCGGCTGCTGTACCCCTTCACCGCCGCGGTCCCGGTCACCGCGAGCTGGACCGGGCCGATCGACCGGACCGTCGACGGGTTGCCGTTCTTCACCGCGCTCGGACGCCCCGATCTCGTCTGCGGGGCGGGCTACTCAGGTAACGGGGTAGGGCCGTCGGTGCTCGGCGGACGGATCCTCGCGTCGATGGCTCTGGGGCTGGACGACGAGTGGGCGCGCTGCGGGCTCGTGCGCAGGCCGCCGCGGGGAATGCCCGGTGAGCCGGCGCGTTACGTCGGGGGCAACATCGTGCGCAATGCCGTCGGTCGCAAGGAGCGCGCCGAGGATGACGGACGACCGGTCTCGGCGGCCGACCGCGCGCTCGCCGGGCTTGCGCCGGCCGGGCTAGTGCCGCTCGACTGAGGGCACGAGGCCCGGTCGCGCGGGCGTAACTGAGTGCTACCTGAGTGCTACCCCAACCGGCGGCTGAGTGCTATCCCAACCGGCGGCGCCGCGGCGGG
>DATNKY010000467.1:0-2901 GCA_035603155.1 Solirubrobacteraceae bacterium | reverse complement strand
GGGGATGTTCACGCGCACGCGCGCACGCGAGCACCGCTCCAGGACGCGTTCGTCGCCGTGCGGCTGCACACCACGCTCGATGCGTCCGAGCCCCAGCGGCGCGGGAACTTCAGCCACGTGCTCGCCTCTCCGGCAGAGATGGAGGCGCGCTTTGCCGAGTACCCCGAGGCGGTGCGGGAGACCGAGCGGCTAGCCGATGTCCTCCGGTTCGATCTGCGCAGCGACCTCGGCTACCGCTACCCGGGCGCCGAGGACGAGCAGGCGATGCGCAGGTTGAGCGAGCTGTGCTCGGAACGGATGCAGGTGCGCTACGAGAAGTCGCCTGAGAGCATCCGCGAGCGCGCGCTGTCGCGGATGGAGGAGGAGATGCGGATCATCGAGTCGCTGCGCCTCCCTGGCTTCTTCCTGCTGCACCACGAGATGCTCGAGCTTGCTCGTGAGGTGGCGGTCGAGGTGCGGGGGGCTGACAGCGCACGGGCGCTCCTGCCTCCTGGGCGCGGTCGTGGCTCGAGCGTCTCCTCGATCGTCTGTTACCTGACCGGACTCTCGCACGTCGACCCGATCGACAACGAGCTGCTGATCGGGCGCTTTCTCAACGACGAGCTGACATCGCTGCCGGACATCGATCTCGACTTCCCGCGTGACATCCGCGAGCAACTGATCCCGCGCGTGCACGAGCGTTTCGGACACGACCGCTCGGCGCTGGTGGCGGCGTTCCCGACATATAGAGCGCGCGGGGCGATTCGCGAGCTCGGCAAGGTGCTCGGTCTTCCGCCGGGGGAGATCGAGCGGGTCGCACGCGGCAGCGAGGGGTGGGATGCGCGCGAGGTCGGCAAGGACATCGAGAACACGGGCCGCCGCAAGCTGACCGGGCGCTGGGCGTGGCTCGCACGGCTCGCGGCCGAGGCATACGGGCTCCCGCGCCACCTGTCCCAGCACTCGGGCGGGATGATCGTCGCCACTCGTCCGCTGATCGACTGCTGCCCGATCGTGCCGGCCGCGATGGAGGGGCGCCAGATCGTCCAGTGGGACAAGGACTCGTGCGCGGACGCGGGCTTTCTGAAGATTGACCTGCTCGGGCTGGGGATGCTGTCCGCGGTCGAGCGCTCGGTCGAGCTGATCGCGCGTACGCGGGGCGAGCGAATCGATTTATCGCGTATCCCGTATGACGACCCGGCGACGTATGAGTGCATCCAGAACGCCGATACGACCGGGGTCTTCCAGATCGAGAGCCGGGCGCAGATGCAGTCGCTGCGCCGCACCCGTCCGGCCAACCTCAAGGACCTGACCGTGCAGGTGGCGATCGTCCGCCCCGGGCCGATCCAGGGCGGCGCGGTCAACCCGTACATCGAGCGCCGCCAGCGGTTGCGCGTGGACCCCGACTACCAGGTCCCCTATGACCACCCGTCGCTCGAGCCGGTGCTCTCCGAGACGCTCGGGACGATCATCTTCCAGGATCAGGTGCTCGAGGTGGCGATCGCGTTCGCGGGATTCTCCCCCGGCGAGGCGGAGGGGCTGCGCAGGGCGATGAGCCGCAAGCGCTCGGAGGCGGCGATCCAGGCATACCACGAGGGTTTCGTTCAGGGCGCGCAGCGCAAGCACGGCGTCGATGCCGAGACGGCAGAACGCGTCTTCACGATGGTCAAGGGGTTCTCTGGGTTCGGCTTTCCGAAGGCGCACGGGGCTGCTTTCGGGCTGCTCGCATACCAATCGACGTGGCTGCGCGTCCACTACACCCCGGAGCTGTTGTGCTCGCTGCTCAACGAGCAGCCGATGGGCTTCTATCCGCCCGACGCGCTCGTCCATGAAGCCCAGCGGCGCGGGGTCGAGGTCCTGGCGCCGAATGTCAACGAGAGCGGGGTCGAGTGCGAGGTCCAGCTCGCCGGACGGGCGGCGCAGCACGCAGGGGTGCCGGAGGGACGGGTGCGGATCGGGCTCGGCTACGTCCGCGGCGTACGGACCGACGAGATCGCCGAGCTGGTGGCTGCCCGCGAGCGCAACGGGCCCTTCAGGAGCTTCTCCGATCTCGCCTCGCGCGCCGGCTCGAGCGCCTCCTCGCTCGAGCTGCTGGCGTGGTCCGGAGCGTGTGACTGCCTCGCGAACGGCGCAGGGTCCGCCCGGCGCATCGCGCTGTGGCAGCTCGGCGTGATGACCCCGGGCCATCGCGTTCCCGGCGGCACCCAGCTTGCGTTGCCGCTCGATCTGCCCGCCCCGCCGAAGCTGCGCAGGCTCTCTGAGTGGGAGTCGATGCTCGCCGACTACGGCACCACCGGGCTGACCGTTGCAAGCCACCCGTTAGCGCTGTTGCGCGATCGGCTGCCGCGCGAAGCGATTTCCAGTCGCGACCTCGAGACGCTCGAGCACGGCAGCCGGGTCCGAATCGGCGGACTGGTCGTGGCACGACAGCGGCCCGGGACCGCCGCCGGGGTCGTGTTCATCCTGCTCGAGGACGAGTTCGGGACGATCAACCTGATCGTGCCGCCGAAGATCTACGAGCGCCACCGGCTTACCGTCAGGACCGAACCGCTGATGCTGGTGGCCGGCAAGCTCGAGCGCTTCGCGGCCGCGGGAGGGGCGATCAACGTGCTCGTCGACCAGATCGGCTCGATTGACTCCCCCGATCAGATCCTCGCCGACATCAAGGACTTCTCGATGCTCGATGAGCAGGTGCGGCGTGGGATCGCGGATCAGCGAGCCGCGAATGGGCCCGCGCAGGCGGCGGATGGTGCCGGCGCGGGCAGCGAGGCCGAGGACTTCCGCGCCGTCGCGCCGCCGGTGATGAGCTTTGCGTCCGGTCGTCGAAGATAGGAGGCTGCCGTTTGCCCCATCCCCGGTCGCCGCGCGATAAGGTGCCGCCGAGTGCTCGCCGTCGGTCTTTTTGTCCTCTTCTGGATCGTCCTC
>DATNKY010000191.1:0-9334 GCA_035603155.1 Solirubrobacteraceae bacterium | reverse complement strand
GCAGAACATGGCGACGTCAGCGACGCGCTGAGCGGTTACGAGCACCAGCGCCTCGCGCCGACATCTGAGATCGTTCGCTCCAACCGCGTCGGTGGCCCCGAGGGCGTGATCGACGCCGTCGAGGCGCTTGCGCCGGACGGCTTCGAAGATGTCGAGCGGGTGCTGCCCCACTCCGAGCGCGAGGCGATTGTTCGGGGCTATGCGCGCAAGGCGGGATTTGCCGTGCCAACTGCGGGTCCAACGACAAGGAGCAACAACATGAGTGACAGCGTCCCTGATGTGATCGGCGCGGCGTCCACCCTAGACGGGATCGAATGGAACATCCTCGGCCAAACTTATAAACCCAAGCTGCGGACCGAGCGGTGCTTCGCGTGGCACGCGACACTCCCGGCCGACACCTTCGTTCCCCCGCACATCCACCCCGCGCAGGACGAGTGCGTGTACATGCTCGACGGGACGATGACGCTCGTCACCGGCGACCAGGAGCTGACTGCGACCGCGGGCGACCTGATCCGGCTACCGCAGGGCTTGCCGCACGGGCTCTTCAACCGCTCCGGCGAGACGCTCACGTGCCTGTTCTGGGTGACCCCGGCGGCGAGCCTCTACGACCTGTTCGTCGCGATCGACGCGATGGCCGAGCAGAACCCGGAGGAGGTCGTCGAGCTGTCCGCACGCCACGGGGTCAACTTCCTGCCGCCGCCCGAGTAGCCCGCGGGCTTAGCCGATCGACATCCGCTCGATCGACAGGTACAGGTGGGCGGCCCACGAGAGCGGATCGCTCGCGAACCGGCGCTGGAGCGCGTCATGATTCAGCGCGTCGTCGAGCCCGGCCATGATCATCGATTGGTCGAGGACCAGCCGCCGGTGGCCGATCGACCCCGTCTCGGGGTTGACCGCGTCGTAGAAGCCGCCGTCGGCCGTGTAGATACCGGGGTACAGGGTGCGCAGCGCCTGTAGGTTCGCGTACGCCTGCTGGGGCAGAATCGGCAGCGCGATCGCCGAGGCGTGCGGGCTGACCGTCGTCTCGGTGGCGCACGTGGTGCACTGGGCGAGACCCTCGTTGCTGGGCAGCGCGAGCCCCGCGACCCCGAAGCCGCTGTAGCCGCCGGTGTCGTCGGCGGTGCTCGAGGGCGAGATCCCCCACACCGGGTAGCGCAGGACCTGCGTTGCGTACTTGACCTGGACCTGCGCCCAGTGCACGTCGTTGAGACCGAAGCTGTGCGTCCCCCATTCCGTCTCGGGCACCACGAGGTTCGCCATCAGGCCCTCGAACATGCCGCCCGAGAAGGTCGGCACGAACTTCAAGGACGTGCCCGGATACACGTAGTGGCCCTCCCAGACGTTGAACTTCTTGCCCGACTGAGGGTCTGTGTAGACATGCCAGAAGCCGGGCGTCGGCCATTGGCCCTGAGCTGAGAAGTCCGGGTCGGTCGCGCACTGCTTGGGCGGCTCGACCCGCCACGAGCGCCACCAGACGTCGCCGGGCATCTGATGCATGCCCATCCCGATGTACATCGAGATCCGCGGATCGCTGTACAGCGCGCCGTTGTGGTAGCCGGCCGGTCCCTGATCGACGTAGTAGCCACCGTACTGCTGGCCGGTCGGGGGGTTGTCGGGCAGCGACGCGTTCGTGTTGCAGTCCGTCTGCGCCCGGTTGTCGTAGAAGATCGAGAAATCCATCGGCGCCAACAGCCGCCCGGCGAGGCCGGCGAGCTCGGGCAGCGCCTGGCGGACCTCGATCAGACCGGACGCGTACCAACCGTTGTCGACCGCCGACACGAACCAGCAGTTATCCGTTTCCTCTGGCGTCGTGCCTGTGCAGTCGCCCTGCCCGGGGTTGGCGAGCACGTTGCCGTTATCGGTGTCATACCACTGGTACAGAAAGCCGTCGAAGCGCTTCAGCGTCGAGACCTCGTCGAGCGTCGATGTGACCAGGGAATCGGCGCGCTGACGGCTGATCAGCTTGAGGTCGTGAGCGGCCACGACGGCCCACAGGTAGACGCCGACATTGGCGGCCGAGGTGTAGCTGCCGCGGACGTCGCCGGGACCGAGGTTGTCGAGCGGCAGGTGCGTGTTGGGGTCGACGTCGTCGGCGTAGAACTTCCACGTGTCCGACGCGATCCCCTCGAGCACCGACCGCTCGTGCCGATCCAGCGGCGCCCCGACGCGCAGCGGCGACCACCCGCCTCCAGCCGCCTTTGCGGCCGCGCCGGCGCCGGTCAGGGCGCCGGCACTCGGGCTCGCGAGGGCCTGACCGGATAGGCCCACCGCGAGCGCGAGCGCACAGACGGCGGTCAGCAACGAAAGGCGGCCGCAGATGCGCATCAGTGGAGGTTGAACGTGGCGTGCATCCCGCCGTCGGAGCTGTCACCCACCCAGACATCGAACGGACCGGGCTCGACAACGAACTTCCCGTTGTTGTCATAGAAGCCGAAGTTCTGCCGGTTGAGCGTGAACTTCACCGTCTCCGACTGTCCTGGCTGCAGGCTCACTCGTTTGAACCCCTCGAGCTTGCGCACCGGCTGCAGGAGCGTCGTATCACTTTCATGGAGGTACAGCTGTACGACATCGTCACCGGCGACCTGGCCCGTGTTAGCAATGTCGGCGGTGACCGTCAGTGGGCCGTTCGCCGACACTCTGCTCGACGACAGGTGCAGGTTCGACAGCGAGAACGTCGTGTACGAGAGCCCGTAGCCGAACGGGTACAGCGGCGCGTTGGGCGCGTCCAGGTACCTCGAGGTGAACTTGTTGTTGGGGTCAAACGGGCGGCCGGTCGGCAGCTCGTTGTAGGAGATCGGCACCTGCCCGACGTTGACCGGGAACGACATCGGCAACTTGCCTCCGGGATCGTTTGAGCCGAACAGCGTGTCGGCCACCGCGGTCCCACCCTCGGTGCCCGGGTACCACGCCTCGAGCAGCGCCGGTGCGTTCGCCGCGAGCCAGTCAATCGTCAGCGGCCGGCCGTTCATCAGCACGACGACATACGGCTTGCCGGTCGCCGCGATCTGCTTGACGAGCGCAAGCTGCTGACCCGGGAGGCCGAGCTGGGTCCGCGACGAGGCTTCGCCGCTGTCCGATGACGGCTCGCCGACGACCACGACCGTTACGGCGGAGTTATTTGCGGCGTCGACTGCGGCGCCGAAGCCCGACGTGTCGGTGCAGGCCGTGTCGCAGCCCTGGGCGTAGTTGACGGTCGCACTGCTGGGGAGGTAGTTCGTGATCCCCTGACGGACCGTGACGATCTTGTCGACCGAGCTGAAGTCGCTCGGGTTTGTGTCGTAGCCGATCGGCACGTCCGGGCCCAGCTGGTCGAGCGCGTCGTCGGCGAGCGGCCCAACGACGGCGACCGATGAGGCGTTCTTGCTCAGCGGCAGCGCGTTGTTGTGGTCCTCGAGCAGCACCATCGACCCGTCGGCCGACTTTGTTGCGGCGGCGAGGTTGTCCGGCGTCAGCTCGGAGTTCTGCACACGTGACGGATCCGTCATCGGGTTGGTGAACATCCCGGCCAGATACTTGAGCGTCAGCACGTGGCGGACCGCGGTGTTGAGTTGCTTCATCGTGATCTTGCCCGACGCGAGCAGCTGGGGCCCGTTGTTGGAGTAGGTCGAGAACTCGCTCGTGGGGCCGACCTGGACGGCCATCTCGATGTCCTCGCCGGCCGTCAGCGCGAGGCGCGCCGCGTCGGCTCCGTTGGCCGCAAACCCGAATGCCTCGAGCTCCTGGACGGCCTGGTAGTCGCTGATCGTCGTGCCCTTGAAGCCCCACTCGTGGCGGAGGATCTTCGTGAGCAAGTAGGGGTTGGCGGTGTTCGGCACGCCGTTAAGCGAGTTGAACGAGCTCATCACGGTCGCCGCGCCCGCGTCGACCGCGGCCTTGTAGGGCGGGAGGTAGTCGTTGAACAGCTGCTGCGTCGACATGTCGACCGTGTTGTATTCGCGGCCGGCCACCGGGGCCCCGTAGGCGCCGAAGTGCTTGATCGTGGAGGCCATCTTGTTCGGCGCCGCGAAGTCGTTGCCCTGGTAACCCTTGACCTTCGCCGCGGCGATCGCCGAGCCGAGGAACGGGTCCTCGCCGGCTCCCTCCACGACCCGACCCCAGCGCGCGTCACGGCTGATGTCGACCATCGGGTTGAAGGTCCACTTGATCCCATCCGCGGTCGCCTCCGACGCGGATACGGACTCATCGTTCTGGACCAGTGACGGATCCCAGCTGGCGGCCTCGCCGAGCGGGACCGGGAACATCGTCTTGTAGCCGTGGATCACGTCGAGTCCGAAGATCAACGGGATATGAAGCCGAGACTGCAGCGCTGCCTGCTGGACCTGGTTGATGGCGTTGACGCCGGTGAGGTCCAGGACCGAGCCGATCTGCCCGTTCTGGGCCTCGCTGATCAGGTCTCCGGGGGTGCCGTTGGGCCCGTCGGGCGCGGCCATCTCGAGCTGACCGAACTTCTCGGTCACGGTCATCTTCGACAGCAGCGAACTGACCTTGCCGTCGATCTGCTGCGGGGTGAGCTGGGGCGTGGACTGCTGGCTGCTCTGGCTGCTCTGGCTGCTCTGGGTGCTCTGGGTGCTCTGGGTCGCCGCGGCCTTGGCCCGAAGCGTCTTTGCCGACGGCGCCGACGCGAACACGCCGCTCGCGAACACCGCAATAAGCGCCGCGATCAGCGCCAAGCCCGTCCCGAATCCGATCCGACGACGCGGTCCATCGCTGACCGCTCGTGCAACCCGATCTGCCATCTCGATACCTCCGATTAGTGTCCCCCGCCCTCAGGCCCTACCCCGCTATCGGACGCGACAAACCTCCACTGAGGGCCCGGTTGGATTCCCGACCCTCGAGGCTTGATACTTGTTCATGAGCTTTGTTGAGCTTTGACGGGCGCCGGTCGGGTCACCCTCGGAACCAAATGCACGTATAGGGTGCAAAGCGTTCCAAGCGAGTCACAGCGAGTGCTTAGAGCGAGCGCCTCCCGGGGTATCTTTTGCTCCTGCACGTGAGACGTCGCTCCCTTATCGCACTGCTGGCCGCCGGCGCACTGATCGCGTGCCTCGTGCCGGCTGCCGCGAGTGCAACCGTCGCGCCGGGCGCGCCGGGGAGCGACAGCTACTTCGATCTCGCTCGCAAGGACTGCGTCGGCACGGCCCGCAACACGAACTCGAAGATCTGGTTCACGGTCGCCGACGGCGTCCTGTCGGACACCTACTGGCCGACGGTCGACGCGACCAACGTCCACACGCTCCAGTACTTGGTCACCGATGGCAAGTCCTTCACCGACCTGCAGACCCGCGACATGACCTACAAGGTGCTCGACGACCCGACCGGGATGGCGTGCACGGTCATCGCCAGCGACGCGGTGCACCACTACAAGATCAGGACGACCTTCCTCACCGACCCGTCGCGCGACGCGGTGTTGATGCGCACTCGCTTCGAGGGGCCATCCCGCGACCAGCTGTACGTGCGGCTCGACCCGCTTGCCGGCGGAACCGGCGGCGGCGGCACGCAGAACGGCGGCGGCAACACCGCGTCACTCGCGACCGTCGATGGCGGTCCCGTGCCGGTCGCGTCGAACACCAACACGACCACGAACGCGGCCAACCGCGATTACGCGGTGCCGACGTTCGAGGCGCTCGAGGCGTCGTCGGGCTTCTCGAGCGCGAGCGTCGGTTACGCGGGGACCGACAGCGACGGTCTCAACATGCTCGACTCGGGGCACCAGCTCACCACCTACGACTCGGCTCCCGATGGACACGTCGCGCTGACGGCTCAGATCCGGTTGCGCCACGGCCGCAGCGCCGAGCTCGCGCTCGGGTTCGGAACCACCGAGTCCAACGCGCTCGCGGTCGCGGGCGCCTCCCTCGGACAGCGCTTCCACCAGGTGCGTGACACCTACGAATCGCAGTGGCAGCGCTACGACGCTGGGCTCCGTCGCCCGTCGGCGCGTCTCGGGCGGGCCGCCGTGCGCGAGTACTACGAGTCGGTCAACGTCGTCAAGGCGAGCGAGGACAAGACGTTCGCCGGAGCGATCGCTGCCGGCCTCGGATCGCCGTGGGGTCAGTCGGTGCCGGCCGACACGCTCGTCAACGGCGAACCGATGTACTTCGGGTCCTACCGCGAGACGTTCGCGCGCGACCTGTACGAGGAGTTCACGGGCCTGTTGGTCGCCGGCGACGTGGCGACCGCTCGCGCCGCGACCAGGTTCCTGTTCGATCGCCAGCAGCAGCCCGACGGCTCGATGCCGCGCAACTCGCTGACGAACGGCAAGCCGGCGCCCGACACCGGCGGGGTACAGCTCGACGAGACCTCGTATCCGATCCTGATGGACTGGCAGTCGGGTCTCGCGGGTGACGCGGGCCTCTACACCCAGCACGTGATCCCAGCGGCGGACTTCCTCGTCGCCCACGGCCCGTCGGATGGCGTCGAGCGCTGGGAGGAGCAGACCGGCTACTCGCCCTCGACGATCGCGGCCGAGATCGCCGGTCTCACGGCCGCAGCGCGGATCGCGTCGGTCAACGGCGATCGAGCCCATGCGCGCGTCTACCAGGCGACCGCCGACGACTTCGCGCGCAACATCAAGGCGTGGACCGTGACCACGAACGGGCCATACATCAGCACGAGCGTGCCGAGTTATTTCATCCGGATCGCGAAGGCCGCCGATCCCAACTCGGCCGAACAAGTCGGCCTCGGCAACGGCAGCATCACCGTCGACCAGCGGTCCCTGATCGACGCCGGCTTCCTCGACCTCGTCCGCCTCGGCGTGCTGCCGGCGAGCGACCCGGTGGTGCGCTCGTCGCTGACGGTCGTCGATGACACGATCATGCGCGACACACCGAGCGGGCCCGGCTTCTACCGCTACGGGACGAGCGATCCGGGATCCGAGGACGGCTACGGCGACTGCTACGAGCCCGACCCGACCAGCTGTTCGCCGACCGGAGCACCATGGGCGCCGACCGACACCGGCTCGGGCCACCTGTGGCCGGTGCTCGACGGCGAGCGCGGCGAGTATGACGTCGCCGACGGCCATTCGTCATCCGCCGGCACGCTGCTTGCGGCGATGCGCAACATGACCTCCGGCCAGGGCCTCGAGCCCGAGCAGGCGTGGGAGGACCCGGCCGTCGCCGCGTCGCCGTTCGGCACCGATCCGGCGACCGCGTCGATCGGCTTCGAGCCCGGGCACCCTGCGGGCTCGGCCAGCCCGCTGGGCTGGGCCCAGGCGCAGTACGCCCGGCTGGCGCTCGACGTCAGCGCCGGGCGCAACCTGGAGACGCCGCAGATCGTCACCGACCGATACGTCGCTCACGGCATGCCCGGCACGGTCCCGCTGACGGTGACCTCGCCGTCCCCGGGGATGAGCGTCGACACGGCGACGGTGCCGGTCTCGGGGACCACGGCGCCGCGCGCCAGGGTCGTCGCCGAGGCGAGCGGCACCGCCGGCGGCACGGCGGCGATCGCGTCGACGACGGCCGATTCCAACGGCGACTGGACCCTCTCGCTCCCGTCGAACTTCGGCTCGACGACGATCACCGTGACGGCGACGCTCGGCGATCGGACCGCCTATGACCAGCTATCGGTCACCGACGTGGCGCTGCCCGGCACGAGCGTCCTGTCCGTCATGGACCCGACCGGCGACGACAACGGCCCCGGGACCTACGCGTACCCGACCGCCTCGGATTTCCACGCCGGCGCATTCGATCTGACGGGGATGAAGGTGTCAGAAACCGACAGCGACGTCTACATCCAGGTCAGCCTCGCGAACCTCGACCCAACCTTCGGCGCGGCGTTCGGCGCCCAGCTGCTCGACGTCTACGTCCGCAATCCGGCGGCGTCGAACTTCTCGACCTCAGCCGCATTCCTGTCACGTAACTACTCGATCGCCGCACCGGACGCCTGGAGCGAACGCGTCGAGGCCCAGGGCTTCGCGCCGGTGGTCTGGGACGACGCCTCGGGAGCGTCGCTGGGGTCGGCTCAGCTCGTCGCCGATCAGACGAGCAAGACGGCGACCGTGATCCTGCCCCGCTCGGCCTTCGGCGACGTCGGCTCCGGCTGGGTGTTCACGGCCACGCTCACCGGCCAGGACGGCTTCAGCTCCGATCAGGCGCGCGCCTTCACCGCGACGCCCGGTCCAGACACGTTCGGCGTCTGCGCCACCGCCGGCAGCAGCCCGATCTGCGCGCTCGGCCCGAACACGGTGCCCAAGGTTATGGACACGATCACGCCTCCCGGGGTGTCGCAGGACACCGAGCTGGACCCGACGCAGGGACCGGTAACGATCCAGGGCGTGACCGCGCCGTAGCCTTCGGTCGGCCGGAGACTGGCAGCCGTGGTGCCAGGTCCGGCGCGGTACGCGGTCCTACGCCGGTCAGGCCCAGACGGCCGGCTCGCCGCCCCCGCGCCAGACGCCGCGCGGCATCGCACCGGGGTGGAACGGCATCGCGAACTGGCCCTCGGCGTCGAGAACGATCAGCCCGCCGTGCCCCCCGAGCGCCGCGACCTCGGCCAGCGTCTGGTCCGCCGCCGCCTCCACGGTCTCCCCGCCGGCGACCTTGAGCGCGAGCAGGCGCGCGGCGCCCGCGCGGACGAACGCCTCGCCGTCGCCGGTGCACGAGATCGCGACGCGCTCGTCGGCCCACGTTCCCGCCCCGATCAGCGGCGAGTCGCCGATCCGGCCCGGGTGCTGGCCGCGCATCCCCCCGGTCGACGTCGCGGCCGCGAGCGCCCCGTGCGAGTCGAGGCACACCGCTCCGACGGTGCCGCGCTCGAACCTCGAGGGCTCGGTCTTGAGCCGGTCGCGCTGGCGCTCGGTGATGAAGTACGACGGGGCTCGCTGCTCGGCGCCGGCGGCCGCGGCGAACTCATCCCCCGCGGCACCGGCGAGGAGCACGTGCGGGCTGCGGTCGAGAACGGCACGCGCGGCGACGATCGGATACCTCGTCCGCTTGATGCCGGCTACCGCGCCGGCGCCGCGATCGGTCCCGCGCATCAGCGCGGCTGACAGCTCCGCCGAGCCGTCGCTGCACAGCGCCGCGCCCCGGCCCGCGTTGAAGAGCTCGACCTCGTCCTCCATGAACATCACCGCGGCCTGTGCCGCGTCAACCGCGTCGCCGCCGCGCTCGAGCACCGCCCGCGCGCGATCGAGCGTGGTAAGCAGCGCCGACGTGTACTCGTCCACGCGCTGATCGATCTCGAGCCGGCGCGCGCCGGCGCCGGCATGGATGACGACCACCGGCCGCAGTGAGGGGCTCACGGTGTTCGGCCGTGATCACGCGCTCGGGGCTCTTGCCGGCCGATCATCGTCGGGCAGCGTAGTCGCCCGCAGGCGGCTTAGTCGCCGAGGTCGATA
>DATNKY010000366.1:0-4671 GCA_035603155.1 Solirubrobacteraceae bacterium | reverse complement strand
GGTAGTGCTGGCTTGCGGCGTCTGGCTCGGCGTCGGGACGACTGTGGCCGCGGCGCAGGGGACCGGGTACTCGGTCACGTTCGCGGCGCGCCAGTGCGCGAGCTACAGCGATATTTTCGCCAATAGGTTTCGCGACGACCTCATGCAGACCTTGCAGAACGTCGGGCCCGATTCGCCGTACGGGCCGAATGATCTGGTCAACCCGAGCTTCGAGGACGAGTCTCCGCAGAGCAACTGCACGCCGCTGACGGGTTGGGAGTTCACGATGGGCATACTGCCCGATTTGGCGCCGCTGGCCGGTCCGTGGGGTTCGCTGACGGTGGTCAACGGTGCGTTTCCTTCGGTCACGACCGAGCCGCACACAGCGCTGCTCGACCAGGACGGCGAACCGATCGGCGATGACCAGATCGCCGGGGCGACGACGGTCGAACTGAGCAAGGATCAGCTTGACGTGGCCAACGAGGGGCAGTGGTCCCTTAGGCTGCAGGGCGGTACGCCGACCGACCCGGTGCTCGCGCAGAAGTTCTTTGAGACCATGCCCGGAGATCCGTCGTATGCGTTCGGGGCGCTGCGCTGCGGCAATGACAACAACTATGGCGACAACGTCGAGGGCATCTCGTTCCCGGGCGGGATCCACCACATCTTCTGCTACGAGTACCTCGTGCTCCCCCCGCCGACAAGCGGGACGATCACGATCCAGAAGCAGGTCAGCGGCGCGCCGGCCGGCGACAATCCGTTCTTCCCATTCAACGGGGACATCTCCTACGACGTCAACGGCTTCCAGCTCGCGGATGGCGGGTCGATGGTCTTCTACCGCGCCGGCGGCAAGACCTGGAGCGTCACTGAGGGCGCGGTCGCGAACTATCGGCTGGATCGCATCGACTGCACCAGCGCCGCTGGGACGAGCACTTTCACCGTCAGCAGGTCGACCGCTCAAATCCATCTCGCGGCGGGCGATCACGCGACCTGCGTCTATACGAATGCCTATGTGCCCCCGCCCGGCGGTCTGACGATCCGCAAGGTGACCCAGGGAGGCGTCGGGACCTTCTCGTACGCGGTAACGCCTTCACCGAGCCGGGGGGAGGTCCACCACGCGCAGGCGACGACGACGCAACCGCGGGTTCCGGTCGACGCCGTCCCCTCGCTGCTGAACCTCGCGCCGGGCCGCTACGTGATCGCAGAGCGGCGGCCAACGTCTCCTGATGGGCGCTGGCACCTGCGCCAGGTGACCTGTGACGGCGCGAACCGATCGACGACCAGGCCGTTCACGGTCGAGATCCGCAGTGGCCAATCGGTCGTCTGCACGTTTGTGAATAGGTTCGTTCCGCGCGGCTCGATCTCGATCGCGAAGATCACCGAGGGCGGTACCGGCACCGCTTCATTCGTCGTCACCCCGACCACGGGACCGCCGACGCCGCACCTGCAGAACGCGACGACGACAACCCCCGGGGTGCCAGTCGATGCCGAACCGCAGACCCCCGCCGACGCCACCGACAACCTTCGCCTCGGCACCTATCACATCGTCGAACAGCCGCCTCTCAGCTCCACCGGGGACTGGACTCTGACCACGGTCGTGTGCAACGGCGTGGCGGTCCCGTTCGCTCAGGGGACGGCGAACATCGAGCTGACGCGGAAGATCCCCGAAGTCCACTGCGTGTTTACCAACACCTTCTCGGCGACCCCAAAACCGCCGGTCCCACCCAACCCAACCCCGGTGCCTCCTCTCCCTCCGACGCCCGCCCCGGCGTATCAGATCGCCGACCTCATCGTTACCAAGCTCGCCTCCGCCCCCGTCGTCACCCGCGGGGAGGTGATCGGCTTTCGGATCACCGTCAAGAACCGCGGACCTGACACTGCCCAGCGCGTGGTGCTCACCGATCAGCCACAAGCTGCGGCGACCGCGGTCGCGGCCCATACCACAATCGGCGGCTGCCACCACAGAGGACGACTGACCGTCTGCCCGCTGGGCACACTCAAGCCTGGCGCCGGCGCGACCATCACCGTCCGCACGCGCGTCCAGACTCACGCCAGCCGCTTCGTCAACCGCGCCGTCGTCGGAACATCGACCTTGGAGCAGACGCTCAAAAACAACGTCTCCTCCGCCCAGATAGCCGTAGTCGGCGCGCCACGGCCCGTGGTTGGCTGCGCCAGCTCCGTCCACACACGAAGAACAACCGCCCGCATCGCCTGCTGAGCCGGTCGACCTCGGCTTCCTCGGGCTTATGACGAGTATCGGGCGCACGGGCGGATGAAGAACGGCCGGCGACGCGGCGCGCCGCCCAAGCCTTATGAGCCGCCCGACACCCCGCCCGGGGAGGTCAACACGACCGATCCTGACTCCCGAGTGATGAAGGCGTCTCGCGGGTGGGTGCAGGGCTACAACGTCCAGACCGCGGTCAATGAGAACCAGATCGCGCTGGCGGGCGAGATCACCGTCGAGACGATCGACTTTGGACAGCTATCCCCGATGACTGACGCGACCGTCCGCGAGCTCGAGTCCGCCGGGGTCAGCGACCGCCCGTCGGTCATATTGGCCGACGCGGGCTACTGGAACGAGCAGCACATGGATGACGTGACCGCCGAGCACGGACTCAACGTGCTGATCCCGCCCGATTCAAGCCGACGCAAAGGACCACGACCCGGATGGACGACTCGCGGCGTTGCGATCGTCGGCGTCGGCGCCGGCGGACGAACCCTTTGCCGCCGCCAATGCGCTCGCCCGTCGCGCGGCGGGGAGATTGCTAAGGGATCCTCGGACGCTGCGAGGACGGAGCGAGTGATGCAGAGATCCGTGCGCTTCCCGAGGGGGCGGCCGGGCGATGACGCTGAGTGGCACGACGTCTCGTCGGCACCCGCGCCTCCCTGGAGCCCGGAAGCGTTCATGTTGTCATCGGCCGTGCGAGCGACAGAGACCGTCTGATCACGTAGGGGCCAGGCTCCGTCGGCTCGCCGACTTCTCGGGCCCAACCGAGAGCCGGATCCAAGCCACTCCTTCCTCGATTCACGGCCAACCGTCCGCCAATCGGGGCGACAGGATGTCAACCGGCGACCGCTTGGTCCGCGGCCGGTCACACCGTCAGTGCCGTGCGCAGCTCCGCGGGGAGCTCGACGACGGGTTCGGTCTGCGCCGGACGGGGTGCTGCGATCTCCGATCCCCGCTGCGCTCGCTGACTCGATGGCCGGCAGGGCCGGCCGTTGGCGAGTATCACCCCGTCGCTGCAGTGCGCCTCGATCGCTCCGTCGCCGAACTGCTCCCGGTAGAGGCGCGCGTACAGGCCACCCTCGGCGAGCAGCTCCTCGTGGGTTCCACGCTCGATGATCGTGCCGTGATCGATTGCGAAGATCACGTCGGCGTTACGGATCGTCGACAGCCGGTGCGCGATCGCGATCGTGGTGCGGCGTCGCATCAGCGCCTCCAGCGCCTGTTGCACGACGCGCTCGCTCTCGGTATCGAGCGCCGAGGTCGCCTCATCGAGGATCAGGATCGGCGGGTCCTCCAGGATCACCCGGGCGATGGCCAGCCGCTGACGCTCGCCGCCCGAGAACCGGTATCCGCGTTCCCCGACGACCGTGTCGTAACCATCCTCGAGGGCCATGATGCGGTCGTGGATGAAGGCGGCCTTCGCGGCGGCCACTACCTCCTCGTCGGTCGCGCCCGGGCGCCCGTAGCTGATGTTGTCACGCACCGTGCCGCCGAACAGGTAGCTCTCCTGGGTCACCACGCCGACCGCGCCGGAGATCGTCTCAGAGGTCAGGTCGCGCACGTCATGGCCGTCGATCTTGACCGCGCCGCGCTCAACGTCGTAGAGCCTCGGAACCAGGTACGAGATCGTCGTCTTGCCCGCCCCGGACGGCCCGACGAGGGCCGCGAGTTGCCCGGGCGCGACGAGCATCGACACGTCCCGCAACGCCTCGTCCGGCGCCGCCGGCCCACCGTCCTCGCCACCGCCGTAGCGGAACCACACGTCATCCAGCGCCACCTCTCCGCGGATCTCGCGCGGGGCGAGGCTGAGCGCATCCGCGCTTTCGGCGATCCGGGGGCGCAGATCGATCAGCTCGAAGATCCGGCCGAACAAGGCCAGCGACGACTGGACGTCAACCGACACCTGCAGCAGTTGGTTGATCGGGATCAGCAGTCGGCTCTGCAGGGTCGTGAACGCCACCAGCGTCCCTGCCGACAGGTCGCCGTGCGTCCCCTGCAGACCAGCCACCAGATACACGAGGGCGGGGCTGATCCCGAAGAACGCCTGGGTGACGGCGAAGAACGAGCGCCCGACCATCGCCTGGCGGACCTGCAGCTGGGCCTGATTGGCGTTCTCGACGCGGTAACGGTCGACCTCGTGCGCCTGACGGCCGAATACCTTGGCCAACAGGATCCCCGACACCGACAACGTCTCCTGGGTGATCGACTGCATCGACGCAAGCGAGGCCTGCGCATCGCGACGAGCTCTTCGCCGCGCGCGTCCGACGCGGCGGCTGAACAGGACGAACAACGGCGTCACCGCCAGTGAGATGGCAGTCAGCAGCGGCGAGAGCACCAGCATCGCCACCACCGACGAGATCAGCGTGACCACGTTGCTCAGGACAGACGAGGCGGTCGACGTGATCGTCGTCTGGACACCGCCGACGTCGTTGTCGAGCCTGGACTGAACCTCCCCGCTGCGGGTCGCC
>DATNKY010000288.1:0-4256 GCA_035603155.1 Solirubrobacteraceae bacterium | reverse complement strand
ATCTCCGGCTCGCCGCGGCGGCGCCGGCGGACGTTGCGAGCCTCGAGCAGCTGGCGGATCTCGGTGTCGCGTTCGAGCACCGTGCCCGACCCCGGCGGCGGCGCCGTCGAGGCGTCGGTGTCGAGCAGCAGGTGGTCCTTGCCGTACTCGTCCCAGGTCCTGCGGCCGGCGAGCAGGGCGAGCAGCGCGCCCACGACCCCGACCCCGCACACCACCCACAAGACGGTGCCGAACGCGCTCTGCACGTGAGTAAGTGTTGCGCACTCACGGAGCCTGCTGACGATGCGCGCCCGAGGCGCCTGACGATCGCGGCCGAACCAACCGTTTTCCGCGGCCGATCGGGTAACCTAGTCAGCAGAGATTGACTGACTAGTCAATCGGCTATTCAAGGAGACCCAAAGTGGTTGATTTCACGCTCACCGACGAGCAGAAGAGCATCCGCGAGCTCGCGCACGATTTCGCCGAGAAGGAGATCCGCCCGGTCGCCTGGGAGTACGACCGGGACAGCACCTGGCCGCAGGAGATCATCGACAAGGCGTGGGAGCTCGGGCTGATGAACGGCCATCTCCCGGCCGAATACGGGGGCCCTGGCCTCGGCACCTTCGACGGGGTCCTGATCGAGGAGGAGATCGCCTGGGGTTGCTCCGGGATCGGCACCTCGCTGTCCTGTAATGGCCTCGCGACCACCCCGATCTCGCTCGCCGGATCCGAGGAGCTCAAGAAGGAGTACCTCGGCCGCCTGTCCGAGGCGCCGCTGCTCGCGTCCTTCTGCCTGACCGAGCCGGACGCAGGCTCCGACGTCTCGGCGATGAAGACGACCGCCGTTCGCCACGGCGACAAGTGGGTCATCAACGGCTCGAAGTGCTTCATCACCAATGGCGAGTACGCCAACTACTACACGGTCTATGCCAAGACCGACCGTGAGGCGGGCCACCGCGGCATCTCGTGCTTCGTCGTCCCGCGCGACGCCGGCGTGGTCGTCGACAAGCACGAGGACAAGATGGGCCAGCGGGCGTCGAACACCGCCACGATCTCCTTCAACGACGTCGAGATCGGACTGGATCACCTCGTCGGCGAAGAGAATAAGGGCTTCAAAATCGCGATGATGACGCTCGACCGCACCCGACCGGGCGTGGCCGCGATGGCAACCGGCGTCGCGCGTGCCGCAATGGAGTTCGCGATCGACTACTCCAAGGAGCGCGTGCAGTTCGGCGTCCCGATCGCGATGCACGAGGCGATCCAGTTCATCATCGCCGACATGTCGACCAAAGTCCATCTCTCAAGGCTGGCCACCTGGAACTCGGCGGTGCTGCTCGATCAGGGCAAGCGCAACACGCTCGAGTCATCACACGCCAAGCGGTTCGCCGCCGATACGGCGATGGAGGTCACGACGGACGCGGTCCAGGTCTACGGCGGCTACGGCTTCATCAAGGATTACCCGGTCGAGAAGCTGATGCGCGACGCCAAGATCCTGCAGCTGTACGAGGGCACGGCCCAGATCCAGCGCCTCGTGATCGCGCGCGAGACGCTGCTTCCGCGCCAGATCGCTGAACCTGCGCCGGCCACCGCATAGGGCCGCTTCCCCGAGCACCGCGAGCGCTGGCTGATCGTCTACGCCCACTGCTTGCGGCGGAAGTAGATCCAGAAACCGATTACCGAGGCGACCAGGAATCCGACGCCGAAGACCCAGAACGACCAGGTGGAGCTGATCACGTTCGCGACCAGGTATTTGAAGTTCTGGCCGAAGAACCCGGTCAGGAAGGTCAGCGGCAGAAAGATCGTGGCGATGACCGTCAGCTGCTTGTTGATCTCGCCCTGGCGGTTGGCGACCGTCGAGAGGTACATGTCGGTCGCGCCGCTGAGCAGGTCGCGGTAGGAGTCGACCAGCTCGGATGTTCGGATCAGGCTGTCGTGGAGGTCACGGTAATAGAGACGGTCGTCGGTCTCGAGCCCCGGTAGGTCATTGATCCGCTCGGCCTCGCGCGCGAACAGGTCGCGCATCGGCGTGATCACGCGGCGCATCGCGACCAGGTCGCGCTTGAGCGAGAAGATCCTCTGCAGCTGCTCGGGCGAAGCCTCATCGATGATCTCCTCCTCGACCTGGTCAATGTCGTCGTCGACCCGCGTCAGCACGGTGGTGAAGGTTGACGTGATCGCATCGAGGATCTCGTACACGAAGAACTGCTCGCTTCGCACCTCCTCGTCCTGGTATTGCTCGCGGAGGGCGATCAGGGACGGGAGCGGGCGCTTGTGAATCGTGAACACGTAGTCGCCCGAGATGATCATGTTCACCTCGCGCAGCAGCGGGTCGCCCGAGGCCGTCTCGGGATCGACTGCGAACATCACCAGGAACATGTACCCCTCGTACCACTCGAGCTTCGGCCGCTGCCTGTAGTTGTTGGCGTTCTCGACGGTGATCGGGTGCAGTGCGATCAGCTTCCCGATTCGTGCGATCTCGTCGGCGTCCGGATCGACGAGATCGACCCACACGAACTTCTGGTTCTTGAGGTGGACGACGAGTTCGTCGTGCGTCGGGTTGGACAGACACTGAACCCGCACAGGCGCCCGTTCGGTGGGGGCGGCGTCGCCGGAACTCACGTGCGCAAGCTACCAACGGGGTCCGACGTGACCGGCTACATCCAGCGCCTGCTGCGAAAGAAGACGATGAAGCCGATGATCGAGACGACCAGCAGCCCGACGCCGAAGACCCAGAACGACCAGTCGGTGTTGATCCAGTTCGTCACCAGGTATTTGAAGTTCTGGCCGAAGAACCCGGTGATGAAGGTCAGGGGCAAGAAGATCGTGGCGATCATCGTCAGTTGCTTGTTGATCTCGCCCTGACGGTTGGCGACCGTCGAGAGGTACATGTCGGTCGCGCCGCTGAGCAGGTCGCGGTAGGAGTCGACGAGGTCCGCGACCCGGATCTGCGTGTCGTAGAGGTCTCGGAAGTAGAGCCGGTCGTCGTCCTCCATCCCGCGCAGGTCCCCGATTCGCTCCGCGTCGCGCGCGAACACGTCGCGCTGGGGTGTGACGACCCTTCGCATCGCGACCAGGTCGCGCTTGATCGAGAAGATCCGCCGCAGGATCTCCTCGTTGGGGTCCTCGACCACGTCCTCCTCGATCTTGTCGATGTCGTCGTCGATCCGGCTCAGGACGGGGAAGAAGGTCGTCGTGACCGCGTCGAGGATCTTGTAAACGAGGAACTGCTCGCTGCGGACGCGGTGGGCGTCGTAGCGGTCACGCAGCTCCTCGAGCGCCTTGAACGGGCGGCGGTGGATTGTGATCACGTACCGGCCCGACACGATCAGGTGGACCTCGCGCAGCAGCGGACCGCCCGAGGTCGTGCCGGGATCCACGCCGTAGGCGACCATGAATATGTAGCCGCCGTACTCCTCGAGCTTCGGGCTCTCGCCGAATTTGCGCGCATCCTCGACCGTCAGCGGATGCAGGTCGAACAGCTGGGCCAGCTTCTGCAGCTGCCGCTCCGACGGGCCCTGGAGATCGAGCCAGAAGAAGCGCTTCTCCGCGACGTGCTGCGCGACATCCTCGTGCTCGGGATCAACCAGAAACGGCACCGCCAGGCCACCGCCCGGCGGAGGCGCCGAGCTCACGGCAGCGAGGCGACCAACTCCGTGCGCGAGGCAGCGGGTTTGTAGACCGCCGCGGACTTGGGCGGCGGCGTGGGCTTGGACTTGGGCTTGTGCGCCATCGCATAGATGCCGACCACGACGAGCGCGACACAGATCGCGCCGCATACGCCGCTCACGAAGTAGGCGCCGATCCGCCGTCCTTCGTGTCCCTCGCTCTTCGCTTGGTTCGCGACCTTGACGCCGTACAGCAGAAAGCCGAACAGGATCACGATGCCCGCCCCGCCGATCAGCGCCGCGAGCGCGATCCGCCACAGGGCGCTCCAATCGATCAGCGGGGTGCTGGCTGCGGCAAGAATGGTCATCGCGCTCGACTAGGTGGTCGCGATGGCCGGCGGGACTCCGCTCCGCTCGGCCTCGTCGACCACGCTGACGTTTGTGCGGTCGAGGTCGGAGGCTGTGATCTTGTTGCGCTGCGCGAGCGTCCAGAGCCCGAACGCCCCGGCGGCCGCGAGGGCGACGATCACGGCGGCGCCGAGGTTGGGAGAGAAGATGTTGGAGATCGCCCAGGCGATTCCGCCGAGTGCGCCGGCGCCCGGCATCGTCACGATCCAGGCGGACACCATCTGACCGATCACGCCCCAGTGCACGCTGTTGCGAGCCTTGCCG
>DATNKY010000127.1:0-2041 GCA_035603155.1 Solirubrobacteraceae bacterium | reverse complement strand
GGCACGGCTCCGTGCCCCCTGGCTGAACCGCCAACTCGCGGCCGGCGTCGAGCCGTGGCGCTCCCCCGTCCACGCCGCCCGCGCCAGGCAGCTAACCGGCGACCGGATTCGAAGGATGCTGGCACGCGGCCTGGAGCGGCTGGTCGAACAGGCCGACGAGCCGCCGCGGCTGTCCCGCAGTGCGGTCATATATCCATGGCGGCCGGGCGTCCGCGAGGCGCGCCCTCTGATGCTCACCCTCGCCTCCAGGCTGCGCCGCGGCGCGCCGGTAGATCCACGAGGCATCGCCGCGCTCAAGGACTTGCTCACCGACGGCAGCGGGCCGGTCTACACGCCCGGCGATCCCAACATGCTCGAGCGGCGGCTAGAAGTCATCGACCAGTGGCTCGATGTGCAGGACTGAGCAAGCCCCATCCCCTTCCTCACGAGAGGCATGCGCGAAGTGCACCGAGGTGCTGTCACTACGCGGGTGACCGGGAGTGAGCGCCGCGGCCACCACAAGATCTTCCTCGGTATGGCCGCAGGCGTCGGCAAGACGTTCCGGATGCTCCAAGATGGACACGCCGAGCTCGAGAACGGGCACGACGTAGTGATCGGGCTGGTGGAATCCCACGGCCGCGCGGAGACCGCCGAACTCGCGGAGGGCTTTGAGATTCTTGCCCGCCGGCGAGTCAGCCATCGCGGCGTGAGCCTAGAAGAGATGGACCTACCGGGGATCCTGCTGCGAGCACCCGACGTATGCCTGATCGACGAGCTGGCACACACCAACGCGCCAGGGCTCGAGCACCAAAAGCGCTATCAGGACGTCGAGGACGTACTCGCGGCCGGCATTCACGTCATCTCCACTTTCAACGTTCAGCACCTCGACTCGCTCAACGATCGCATCGCCGAGCTGAGCGGGATCACGATCCGCGAAACAATCCCTGACCGCGTGCTCGCCGCCGCGGACGAGGTGGTCCTGATCGACATCTCGCCCGAGACGCTCCTCGCCCGCCTTCGCGCCGGGAAGATCTACCCGCCGGAGCGCATCGAGACCGCGCTCAACCACTTCTTTCGCATCGAGACGTTAGCCGCGCTGCGAGAGATCGCGCTGCGTCAAGTTGCCGAGGAGGTCGAGGCCAAGCGCTTCGGTGTCGAAGCCAACGAGGCCCGCGAGGACCTGGTCGCAGCCGACGCCCCCCAAGCGGTCGGCGAGCGACTGATGGCGCTGGTCGAGCCCTACCCCGGCAGCCAACGCCTCGTGCGCCGCGCCTGGCGCTCCGCGCAGCGCCTCGGCTCCGAACTCGACCTGCTGTGGGTAACCCGTCCGGGTAGACCCCTGACTTCGGAGCAGGAGACCTCGCTCGCCGCGCTCGGGCAGCTCGCGTCGATGCTCGGCGCGACCCTGCTGGTCGAGGAGTCCGACCAAGTCCCCGCCACCATCGCGCACGTCGCCGGCCAGCGTGGGACCACATACATCCTGATGGGCCGCTCCCGCCAGCCACGCGGGCTGAACCGCCTACGCATCCCCCTCCCACAACAACTTATGAACCAACTACCCGGAGTCGACGTACGGATCGTCGCCGACCGCTCCCGCCGCCACGAGCCCACACCATGACCATCGCACTCACGCTCGTCGGACTAATCATCGGTCTGGCGATCGGCCAGGCGACTCCCCGCTTTCGCCAGCGAGCGCGCAAGTCGCCGGACCTTGGGCGCACCCGCCAGATCCTTTTGCCCTTCACCCCCACGACGCTCTCTCGCCGCGCACTAGAGGCCGCCATCCGCCTCGCAAACGCAGAACACGCCACACTGATCCCGGCAATCCTCGCGACCGTGCCCCTTACGCTCCCGCTGGAAAGCCCCGTCCCACGCCAGTCGTTGATCGCGATGCCTCTGCTCGAGACCATCGAACAACGAGCGACCGCCCACGGGATCACCGTCGACTCCCGCGTCCAAGCCGGACGCACCTACCGCCACGCGCTCGCCAGACTCCTCGAACACGAACAATTCGACCGGGTGATCATCTCCGCCACCAGCAAGCCGCGTGTCGGCCTGTCTG
>DATNKY010000149.1:0-3229 GCA_035603155.1 Solirubrobacteraceae bacterium | reverse complement strand
CCAGACCACGGGCCGGCTCCCATCTCTCCTCTCAACCACCGGAAGCTTCTGTGCGCTAGCTCGCGACTCTCCGGCCGTTGCCTTGCCGGTGAAATGTAACGAATGTCGCGAGCGCGTGGGGTTTGATCTCCCCCGTATGCGGTACCCGGGACCGAGCACCGGATCCTGTTCCGCCAGGGCGACAAGGAACACCTGGTGATGGTCTCGAACCGCTTCATCCTCGGCGGGCTGGCGGCGATGGGGCTCACCTCGATCGGGGTCGTGATGCTCCTGAGCGACATCGTGTTCTCCCCGGCGTTGACCGCGATCATCACGGCCGCGGCGGTGCTCGCGTGTGCCTCCTTCTGGTGCTTGATGCCCTTGGCGCGGCGTCGCGCGATCACCCGGGCCGGGGCTGGGCGGGGTCGGGCGCTTACGCGGCGGCCCGACGCTGCCTGATCCGGACCGCCTCGATCCGGTTCTGACGGACCGACTCGACCCGAATCGAGAATCCGTTGGCGGCGATCGTGTCCCCGCGCTTGGGGAGCCGGCCGAGCTCCGCGAACACGAAGCCGCCAACCGAGTTGTAGGCGTCGGTGTCGACCGGAAGCTCGAGCCCGTAGTCCTCGAGGTCAGACACGGCTACGTGCCCGCGAACGAACCAGTCGCCGTTCGCCAGGCGCCGCACCGCCCCGCCGGCAGGGTCGGTCTCGTCGGAGATCTCGCCGACAACCTCCTCGATGATGTCCTCGATCGTCACGATTCCGGCCGTGCGCCCGTACTCGTCGACGACGATCCCCAGCTCGGTCCGCTCGCGCTGGAGGTCGGCGAGGAGGTCGTCGAGCGGCTTAGTCTCGGGCACGATCGGCGCCGGGCGCACGAGCCCGTCGAAGTGCGCCTCCATCCCCTCGTTGAGGCTCTTCTTCACCAGCTGGTTGACGTGGACGATGCCCTTGACGCGGTCCTGGTTCTCGTCCTCGGTCACGACCAGCCGCGAGTGGCCCGTCGACACGCAACGCTGGAGCGCTGCGCGGACCGTCTCTGAAAGGTCGACGGTCACGACCGCCGGGATCGGAGTCATCACCTGCCGCGCCTCCTGCTCGTGCAGGTGGAAGACGCCGGTCAGCATGTTCGCCTCGCCGACATCGAGGCTGCCGCCCGAGCTCGACTCGGCGATGATCCGCTTGATGTCGTCCGGCGTTCCGCCGTCGGGCTCGGCGTCGGGATCGGTCCCGAGCATCCGCAGCAGCGAGTACGAGGCCGAGTTCAGGACGACGATCAGCGGATAGAAGATCATCCGGAAGAACTGCAGCATCGGCGCGATCCGGCGCGCGAGGTCCTCCGCGTGCTGGATCGTGTAGAGCTTCGGCGCGATCTCGCCGATGATGCTCTGGGCGACCGTGATCAGCAGGTAGGAGATCACGACCGAGACCGCGACCGCGGCGGTGTGCCCGAGCGGGCCGCCCAGCAGCGGCTCGAACAGGTGCGCGAGCGCCGGCTCGCCGAGTGCGCCGATCCCGATCGACGCCATCGTGATCCCGACCTGGCAGGCGGCGATGTAGTCGCCGATCTCGTTGATCTGGCGCAACGCGAGCCGCGCCCCGCGCTTGCCCTCGTCCGCCATGGCCTGCAGCCGGCCGGGGCGAGAGCGCACGAGCGAGTACTCCGCGATCACGAAGAACGCATTGACCAGCACGAGGACGACGGTGAGGATGATGAACAGCGCCGTCACAGCCGGACCCATGCGGCCGGCTCGGGCCTCGTGCCCGGCACGCCCCGTGACCGCTGAAAGCTGTTACTTCGACTTGGGTCGTCGTCGTTCATTCGCGACGCGGCGAACGGTAGCAGCAGCGGACCGCGGATCGAGAGACGTGCACAATCCGGGTCTGGCCTCGAGCTCAGCGGGTCGAGTCTCGAGCTCGCCGAGTCCGCACCCGAGCTCAGCCGAGCTCGTCAAAGCGCGCGGCGACCGCGAAGTCCGCGTCGGTCAGGCCGCCGGCGGCGTGGTTGGTGAGCGCCAGCCTGACCTTGTTCCAGCCGTGGACGAAAATGTCGGGGTGATGGTTTGCGTCCTCCGCCGCGTCGGCGACCTTGTCGACGAATGCGATCGCCTCGACGAAGTTGTCAAACCGCCACTCGCGCACGATCTCATCGCCGTCGCGCTCCCATGCAACGCGGCGTAGCCTTGAACTGATCTCGTCATCGCCGAGAACCTCTGCCATAGCGTCTCCAATCCGGTCGTCCCGTACAGCCTCCCACAGTCGAGCCCCACACAAACCAGTTGAGATGAGAATCGTCAGCCTCGTCCCGTCGGCGACCGAGATGCTGTTCGCGCTCGGCCTCGGGCCTGAGCTCGTCGCGGTCACGCACGAGTGCGACTACCCGCCCGAGGCGCTCCAGCTGCCGCGGGTAACACGCGATGTCCTTCCGAGCGGGCTGAGTGCGGCTCAGATCGACGCGGCGGTCAAGGAGCGCACGCTCGCCGGGCGGTCGATCTACGAGCTCGACGAGGACGCGCTGCACGAGCTCGAGCCCGACCTGATCGTGACGCAGGCGCTGTGCTCGGTGTGCGCGGTCTCGTACGACGACGTGCGTGCGATCGCCGATCAGATCTCGAGCCGCCCGCGCGTCATCTCGCTCGACCCGCGCACGATCGGAGAGGTGCTCGGCGACGCGCGCACGCTCGCACAGGAGACCGACCGCAAGGACGTCGCCGTCGAGCTCGTTCGCGACGCCGCCGAGCGGATCGATCGGGTGCGCGTAGCCGTGCGTAACGCCCCGCGCCCACGCGTCGTCGCACTGGAGTGGCTCGATCCGCCGTTCGCCGCCGGCCACTGGACGCCGCAGATGATCGCGTTCGCGGGCGGCGAGGACGTGCTCGGCTTTGCAGGCGAGAACTCGCAGGAGCGCACGTGGCAGGAGATCGAGGCGGCTGCGCCGGACATCGTGATCGTGATGCCGTGCGGCTACGACGCGCAGATCGCGCATCGCGAGGCCGAGATGCACCACGACCGGCTGGCGGCGCTCGGCGCCGGCGAGGTGGTGGCCGTCGACGCCTCGGCCTATTTCTCGCGACCCGGCCCGCGGATCGTCGACGGGCTCGAGTTGCTCGCGCACATCCTCCATCCGGAGCTCGTGCCCGATGCACCAGGGCAGGCGCTGACGGTCGAGCTGTAGGCGATCGGCGGGGTCGCGTCGAAGCGGCCCGAGCCGGGTTCAGTCCGCGCGACGCCCGCTAGAACAAGCCGAC
>DATNKY010000176.1:0-5247 GCA_035603155.1 Solirubrobacteraceae bacterium | reverse complement strand
TTGAGGTCGAGCACGACCGAGCGCTTGTTGCGGTTCAGCGAGTAGAAGTAGCGGCTCTCGCCCTCGGCGAAGGGCTCGTAGCGCCGCCACGCGTCGCCCGCAGGCGGCTCGATCTTGATCACATCCGCGCCGAGGTCGGCGAGCAGCATGCCGGCGAACGGTCCGGCCACGTACTGGGCGTATTCGAGCACGCGGATCCCGTCCAGCGGCAGCCCGGTCGTGTCGCTCATCGGGGAGGCAATCCCAGTTCGCGTCTGGCGATCACGGTGCGCTGAATCTCGGCGGCGCCGCCGGAGATCGTGGTCGCGACGGCGGCCCGCTGGAACGCCGCGACGCGACCGCGGAGCGTCGTGGAGCCCTCCTCGAGCAGCCCCTCGGGACCGAGCAGATCGACCGCGAACGCGGCCAAACGCTGCATCAGCTCGGCGACCGACAGCTTCGCCATCGAGCTCTGGGCACTGGCAGGCCGACCGGCATCGAGCAGCTGTGCCGCACGGCGCCCCTGCAGGCGCGCCGCCTGGGCGGCACCTCGCAGCCGGCTCAACGCGCGCCGCGAGCGGTCGTCTGTCGCGAGCGGAGCCAGGGAGTCGAGCAGCCAGAACACGGTTCCGACCTTCTCGCTGGTCACCCGCTCGTAGTCGAGCGTGCCCATCAACACCTGCCACCCCCCGTGCAGCTCACCGACGAGCTGGGCGGCGGGGATCTCCACCTCGTCGAGCTCGAGCTCACCGATCGTGCCTCCGCCGAGCGTCCGGTGCGTGGTGACGGTGATCCCGGGCGTCGTGATGTCGGCCACGAGCACCGAGACCCCGCGGTGGCGCTCGCGTTGCGGGTCGGTGCGGACGGCCAAGTACACCCAGTCGGCGTACTCGGCGCTCGAGGTCCAGATCTTGCGACCGCTGACGACGAACCGGTCGCCGTCGCGGCGGGCGCCCGTGCGCAGCGAGGCCAGATCCGAGCCGGCGTCTGGCTCCGAGAAGCCTTGGCAGAAGAGCAGCCGTCCTGCGGCGACCTCGGGGACCAGACGCTCCTGGAGCTCGGCGCCGGCGAAGCGCAGCAGCGCGTTGCCGATCGTCTTGACCGACAGCAGATAGCCAGACAGGGGCAGCCACCGGTAGCCGAAGCGCTCCTCGCAGGCCAGCGTGTGCAGCGAGGTCAGGCCGCGGCCGCCGAGCTCGAGCGGCCAGTGGAGCCCGATCCATCCCTCGGCCCCCAGCGCGCGGTACACCGTCCGCGAGTCGCCGTCCGATGGCATGCCCTGATAGCGCAGCTGGGACTCGCCGGCGATCACATCCGACAGCGACACCGCGAAGGCATCGGCGGCGTCGGCCAGTTCCTGCACGCCAATCGCGGACATTGAGAAAGCGGTCATCGGCGGCCCGCCGGCGCGCCCATCTGCCGGTCGATCTCGCGTCCGGCGGACAACAGGCCCCGCGTAAGCTCATCACGGAACGCGGGCGTCGCGCGGGTGGAAGGGAGCGACACATTGATCGCGCCCGTGCCGGGCCCGTCGATCCAGCGGACCGGGACTGCGATCGAGACCAACCCGACCTCGTACTCCTCGTCGGAGACCGACACCCCCGTATCGCGGATCGCGGCCAGGTCGGGCGCGAGCTGCTTGAACGTGGTCTGCGTGCGCTCGGTGCGCCGCTCGTACGGCTCGTCGCCGAGCGCGGCCCGGGCCACATCCTCGGGCAGTTGCGCCAGCAGGCACTTGCCGAGTGCGGTGCAGTGAGCGGGCAGTCGCATCCCGACCATCACATTCGACGTGAGCAGACGATCGCCTGACTCGCTGAGCAGATAGACGATGTCCGGGCCTTGGAGGATCGCGACATTGACCGTCTCCTGAACGTCGGATGCGAGCCGGAGCAGGTAGGGACGCGCGAGCTCGGGCAGGCGCATGCCGGTCATCAGGGCGGGCACGAGGCGAGCCAGCTCGAGGCCCAGCCGCAGTCGGCGTGTCGTCGGGTCGCGATCGAGCCAGCCACGCTCGGTCAGCAATGCGGTCAGGCGGTGGACTGTCGGCATCGGCAGCCCCAGCAGATCCGAAATTTCCTTCTGTGACAGCTCCGGCGCCGAGGTGGCGAACAGCTCGAGCACGTCGAGTCCACGAGCGAGTGTCCCGACCGATCCATTCTCACTCACTGAAACTTGCTTCCGCATATTGGCAGCAGTACTCTACGGTCCTCGTGACCCCGCGTCAATCCCCGCAGTCGTTCAATCATGCCGCTGACCGGCCTGTACGGGTGATCGAGAACGCCTGGATCGAACTTAGTGACGGCGTCCGGCTGGCGATCCGGGTGTGGCTCCCCGAGGATGCCGAGGCCCGCCCGGTGTCGGCGATTCTCGAGTCGGTGCCGTACCGCAAGAGTGACGGGACCGCGATCGGAGATGCGGCCTGGGGAACGTACTTCGCCGCGCGGGGGTTCGCGTTTGCGCGGGTGGATCTGCGGGGCAGCGGCGACTCCTCTGGCATCCTCGAGGACGAGTACACCGACCAGGAGCAGCGCGACGCGGAGCAGGTGATCGCATGGCTCGCGTCGCGCCCGTGGTGCACGGGTGCGGTCGGCATGATCGGGATCTCGTGGGGTGGGTTCGCCGCGCTGCAGATGTCCGCTCGGCACCCCGAGCAGCTGCGGGGCGTGGTCGCGATTCACGCGAGCGACGACCGTTACGCCGACGATGTCCACTACGTCGGCGGATGCGTGTCTGCGATGGACATCACCCAGTGGGCGACGTCGATGCTGGCGTACCTCAACCAGCCTCCCGACCCGGCTGTGGTCGGACCGGGCTGGCGCGAAGCGTGGCTCGAGCGGCTCGAGAACGCTAAGCCGTGGATCGAGCCATGGCTGAGCCATCAACGCCGCGACGACTACTGGCGCCAAGGTTCCGCCTGCGAGCACTACGGCGCGATCCGCTGCCCGGTGTTCGCGGTCGGCGGCTGGAGTGACGGCTACCGCGACATGGTTTTTCGCGTCGTCGAGCACGTCTCGGGCCCCGTCCGCGGTCTGATCGGGCCCTGGGGGCACACGAGTCCCGAAAGCGGGGCGCCCGGCCCATCGATCGGCTTTCTGCAGGAGTGCGTGCGCTTCTTCGCCGCCAGCCTCGACGGTGCCGACAACGGCTTCCTCGACGGGCCGCGGCTGATCAGCTACATGCAGGAGCCGGTCGCTCCCGCCGGCTCATACGACGAGCGCGCGGGGCGGTGGGTGGCGGACCCGTCGTGGCCGTCGCCGGCAGTCGACTCCTGGAAGCATGCGGTCGGCGCCGACGCCTTGCACGAGTCGGGGGGTCACCAACCGGCCGCGGCGGTGCGCAGTCTGCGCGGGCTTCAGGGCACCGGCGTCGAGGGCGGCGTCTGGTGCGGTGACGGCAGCTCTGCGGACTTCGCGCTCGACCAGCGCCCCGACGATGGGGCCTCGCTGTGCTGGGACGGAGCGCCGCTCGCCGAACGGGTCGAGCTGCTCGGGCGCGGCGAAGCGCGGCTCGAGGTGAGCGTCGACCGGCCCTGGGCGCTGATCGCGGTTCGCGTCTGCGACGTCGCGCCTGACGGGACCTCGACGCTGATCGCCCGTGGCCTGCTCAACCTGAGCCGGCGTGAGGGACACGACCGCAGCGTCCCGATGCCCGTGGGCGAGCCGGTGCCGGTGCGCGTGCCGCTCCAGTCGACGGCGTACGCGGTTCCGGCCGGCCATCGGATCCGGCTCGCGGTCTCGAACACGTACTGGCCACTGGCGTGGCCTTCCCCCGAACCGACGACGCTGACCGTCCACTGCGGCCCCGCCAGCGTCCTGTCGCTGCCACGGCGGCGGACCGCCGATCTCGACACGGCGCTCGACGCGTTCGGGCCCCCCGAGAACGGCACTGCGCTGGCCAGCGAGAGGACGATGCTGCGCGACGGTGGTCGGCGCGTGCGCCGCGACCTCGCGACCGGGGAGATCGAGGTCGAGTTTGACTGGCACGGATCACGGACGCGGATCACCGGCACCGGCACCGAGATGGGCGAGGAGAACGTGACCACGTATCGGATCCTTGAGGGCGATCCGCTGTCGGCGACCGTGACCTGCCGAGTCCAGGCCACGCTCGCGCGCGCGGGATGGAACACGCGCACGCTGGCGACCAGCACGATCACCTGCGATCGCGACCGCTTCACCGTCACAACCGAACTCGACGCGTTCGAGGACGACGTCCGCGTCCACGCCCGAACCCACACCCACCAATTCCCGAGAGACGGAGTCTGATGACGATCACCGAGCACCACACTCAGACCCCTGGCCGCGAGACCCTGCCCTGGTCCTGGTACTCCGATCCGGCGATCCTGGCCCGCGAGTTCGAGCGGATCTTCCGCAGCTCGTGGCAGTACGTCGGCCACCTCGGGGAGCTCCAAGGCCCGGGCAGCTACTTCCCGTCGGCCGGGGGGCCGGTGCCGATCGTGATCACACTGGACCGCGACGGCGTCCTGCGGGGGTTCATAAACGTCTGCCGCCATCGGGGCGCGATCGTTGCGACCGAGGCGACCAGCAGGGGCACTCTTCAATGCCCGTACCACGGCTGGACGTATGGTCTCGATGGGTGCCTGCGGGCCGCTCCGCGCAGCGGTGACGATTCCGCGTTCGATGCCGGCGCGCGGGGACTGGTGCCGGCCGCCGTCGGGACGTGGGGGCCGTTCGTGTTCGCCAACGCGGATCCGGGCGCCGAACCGCTATCCGAGGCGCTGCGTGACCTCCCCGGGATCGTCGCCGAGCACGGCCTTGACGTCGACGGCCTGCGGTTCAGGCGCCGGGTGCATTACGAGATCCGCGCCAACTGGAAGATCGCGATCGAGAACTACCTGGAGTGCTACCACTGCCAGATCAACCATCCTGGCCTCGTCGACGTGCTCGACGAGCGCCGCCTCGAGCTGCGCGCCGAGGGGCTGCGGACGAGCCAGTTCGCGCCAATCAACCCCCGCTCACTTGACGGGCGCGGACCGTTCGACGCCAACGGCGAGGTGGGTGAGTGTCAGAACCACCTGTGGTTTCCGAGCATGAAATTCAACGTGCTGCCCGGCCATCCGAACCTGTCGATCGGTCCGGTGTGGCCCACCGGCCCGGAGACGTGCGCGGGCTATCTCGACTACTGGTTCGGCGAGGACGTCGACGAGCGCTGGATCGAGGAGCTGTTCGAGCTCGACGACCAGGTCGGAGCCGAGGACACGGCACTGGTGGAAGCGGCACAGCGCGGCACGTCGGCGGGCCTGATTGACCG
>DATNKY010000632.1:0-6829 GCA_035603155.1 Solirubrobacteraceae bacterium | reverse complement strand
CAATCCGGTTGAAGCAGCAGCCCTCGGTGGTGAGAGGTCGCGTCTCAGGAGTGCTGTAAATAGCGCTGGTGCCGTCGAGGCTACGGCGTAGGTTCCCTCAAGTCCTGCAAGACGAAGAAGGAGGCCTACGCCGTGAGACGTACCGTACCGCCGTCAGCGGAGATAGAAGCCCGGATCGATCAGCTACTCGCCGTCGGGGTGGGTGATGACCCGCGTGAGACGCTGTCGCAGCTGGCCAAGCTCGGCGCTCGGTTGATCATCCAGCGGGCGGTTGAGGATGAGTTCGACGCGTGGCTGGGTCGCGCTCGCTACGAGCGCAGGCCAGCCGATCAGGCCCCGCGGCGCGAGGAGGAGACTGGCCTGCGTAACGGGTTTCGTGCGCGCAGGGTGCAGACGGCGGAGGGGGAGCTCGCGATCGAGATCCCGCAGGTCCGCCAAGCAGCGGAGACGTTCGCGTCCAAGCTGTTCCCGCGGACACCGAAGCTGTTGCGCACCGAGCCACTCAAGGCGTTGGTGATCGGCGCGTTCGTCAGGGGCTTGTCGATGCGTGACGTCGAGTCGCTGTGCGAGCAGGCCGGGCTGGGGAAGCTCTCGAAGTCCACCGCGTCCAGAATCTGTGAGGAGCTCAAGGAACGCTTCCAGGCGTTCTGTCGCCGCGACCTCTACGACATCCGGCTGGTCGCGCTGTTTCTCGACGCGACGTTCATCGCCGTCAGACCGGACGGACCCAAGGAAGGAGTGCAGGTCGCGTGGGGGTTCACCGACGACGGCGAACGGGTGCTGTTGGCGGTCAGCTTGGGGATGCGCGAGTCCTTCGAGGACTGGCAATCGCTCGGGCGAGACCTGATCGCCCGCGGGCTCGGGGCGCCGATGCTGATCGTCGCCGACGGCGCCCCTGGGTTGACGAAGGCGATCGAGCAGTGCTGGCCGGCGTCAGACCGCCAACGCTGCTGCGTGCACCGCGCCCGCAACCTCTACGCCAAGCTGCCAGACCGCGAACGCGAACGCGTCAAGCACGCCTACTGGCAAGCCTTGGATGACGCGATCAGCGAACAGGACGCCAAACGCCGCCTCCAGGCGCTGGTCGACGATCTGGACAAGGGCGGGTTCACCGCCGCCTCGCGCTGCCTGGCCGACGATCTCGACGCGCTCGTGGTGCACCTGCGCTACCCAGTCCGCCACCGCCGCCGATGGCGGTCTACGAACCTGCTCGAGCGGTCACTGGGCGAGGTCAAACGCCGCACCAAGGTGATGGGCCGCTTCCCGGGCGAGACCAGCTGCCTGACCCTCGTCTGGGCCGTGCTTGACCTACTCATCACCCACCAGACCAACGGCATCCACTTCACCGCGCTTGACCGCCAACACCTCAAACGAGCACGCCACGAAGGTACCGAACAGACCCTGCCCGAGGAGGTGACCGCCGCCTAAACTCACCGTTGAGCGGGAACCGTATTTACAGCACCAAAGAGACGCGACCAGCAACCCTGGCAGGCAGCTCCTCCGGGCTATACGCAGAAAGAGTCTCAACCGTCAGAGACGGCTGCTTCCACGAATCTGCAGGCGCGTCGGGCGTCAAGTTCGGCGGCGACGCACTGGTGCTCTTGTTCGGCAGACGGACGAAGCGGGAGCCATGCCTTCGTGGCTCCGTCGGCGACGGAGGGGCACTGGCCGATCGAGCTCGGAGGGGCTGGGGTAGCGCTGAGTGGCCCTGGCGCGCGATTGGCTGCTGTTGGCCGCAAGCTCGGCCGCCCGCTCCTGGATCTTGTCTTCGTCGGTATAGAGATGCCAACGGGTGCCTCGACGCTCGCCCGAGCGCTTGACCCGACGGTCAGCCTCGGCATCTCGCAGCAAGCTGAGCACCTGGTTGCGATCGGCCTCGGCGAGCTTGGCCAGGCTGGTCGTGGTCTGCCCGGGGTTGTCTGCCACGAGCTTGAGCAACTGACCGGCCGGGATGACCTTGGGCTTGCGAGGTTGTCGTGTCGGGCGCCGGCGCGCCGGCGGCTGTCCGGCTTGGACGCGTTGAGAAGCGCCAGCTTGGCGCCCTGAAGTCTCTCGATCTGAGCGTGGGCGTCCTGGAGGCGACGGTCGATGGACTGGACTATCTCTGTGGTGTTCATGCCGCGAGCCTACGCAGGGAGCCACTGCAGCGAGCGCAACCAACAAGAAGCGACCGCGCGGGTAGGACTGCTCGTTGTCGATCGTTCGGTAGTCAAGGGGAAGGGCCGCTCAGGAGACAAAGTCAAGCGCTGGGCTCGACCACCCGAGAGCGCCGCATTCGGCGCAGCCAGGAGGAGCTTGAGGACGGCCAGCGCCGGCCGTGCTGCTGGCCGGGGTGCAAGTACCGCGACCCCACCGGGAGGTAGGGGTCCGCTCCAGTTACCCATCGTCGGTACAGACGTCGGCTGCGGTGTCGCCGCTGTCGAGGGCCGGCGGTCGCAGGCGTCTCGTTTTTCGGAGACTGGCTGCGGGTAGGCTCGGCGGGTGAGCCATGCCAACGCGGAGGGTCAGGGGATGCCCGGGAAACCGACGCTGTTCGTCTGCCACGGTGACGACAGTGGGCCCCGGATCCATCCCTGTCGCCGTGTCCAGGAGGCGCTGCGAGCTGCCGGGATCGACTACGAGAAGGTGATCGCGGCTCACGGCAGCCCGGTTCCGTTTCTTCGGAAAGGCTCACGAGATGAGCTGCGGGCGGCAACTGGAATAGAAAAGCTCCCGGCTCTCAAGCTGCCGGACGGGACGGTGATTACGCACTCGCGCGCGATTCTCGGTTGGATCAGCCGTCAACCCCGCGGAGCGCCGACCAAACCGGCCGCTGCCTAGGAGACGGCGCAACGACGAAGGGTGATCTGGCGGGCGTCGGTATCCGGAGATTGGAGGCTTGCAACTTCGGGAGTCCTGCGCCATTGACTTGGTGTTCAACGCTAGGTGATAGTTGGGGTATGACCGGCGAGCATTCGGGAACCGCGGGAGGGGAGTTCTACGATGCTGTCTACGGCGCGTTCGAGGGGCAGCTGGCGGCGATGGTTCGCGCCGAAGCGTTGGGGGAGGACATCGGTCAGAACTCTTGGCTGACGGCCGAGGAGTACCGCGTGTTCTTCGATTGGCTTGAACTGGGCTCGTCGAGCGAGGTGCTCGACGTCGGGAGCGGCTCGGGCGGTCCGGCTTTGTTCATGGTCAGCGAGACGGGCTGCTCGGTAACCGGTCTGGAGCTGCACGGGGCCGGGGTTGCCGCCGCGAACCGCGCCGCCGGTAAGCGGCATCTCGCGGCGCGGGCGCGGTTTGTGCAGGGCGATGGCCGCGAGCCGTTGCCGTTCCCGACGGCGAGCTTTGACGCGCTGCTGTGTATTGACTCGATCAACCACATGTTCGAACGCCTCAGCGTGTTCGGGGAGTGGCATCGAGTGCTGCGTCCGGGCGGTCGGGCGCTGTTCACCGATCCGCTCACGGTGACGGGGCTGTTGCGCCGAGAGGAGATCCTGCTTCGCAGCGGCTCGCTCGGCGAGCAGGTGTTCACCGCTCATGGTGTCGATGAGAGACTGCTGCGCGCGGCCGGTTTTGACGAGGTCCGGATCGAGGACGTGACGCCCAACATGGCAGCGGTCGCCGCGGGACGGCGCCGCGCGCGAGCGAGGCACGCGGCCGAGCTGGCAGCCGTGGAGGGCGAGCAGGGCAACGCAGCCTATGATCGTTATCTGGCGGTTGTCGAGCTGCTCGCGCGCGAGCGGCGCTTGAGCCGGTGGGCGTATCTGGCGGCCAGATCAACATGAGGGCGGGCCGCAAGCCGACATGATGTAGTTCCCGCGTCACCCGGTCAAAAGCGATCGACTTGGCGACTCGCGGCCGCCATGCTGCGGCTATGCGCGCGTTCGCGCTCGCTAACGGATTCACCCAAGAGAAGACGCCCCGGATCGAGGGCCGCGACGACACGGCGATCGCCGACGACCATCGCCGCTCCGGTGCAAATCCAGACTGCCGCTGTCTCACGAATCAGCGGCCAGGTCACGGGTGCCAATACGGCGAGGTCTAGCTCCCGCTCTGGGTCGGCGGCCGGCCGAAGCAGCAGCGCCGATCTCGTGATCGGAAAGGCGACAGAGGAGCAGCGCATCACAGCGAATGGTCGGCGCGTGGAACTGGCAGCGCAATCGTTGGCGACGTCAGACTCGGCTGCTTGCAATACGCCCGACTAAACGGTCATGAGCTAGCACGGGCTGACGATCGCGTTCGTGGCCAAGCGCTCGTCCGGGCCTGTCGTCTGGTGGCGACCGCCTTCGTGGAAAGCGCTCGTCTGGTCGCAGCGCTGATGACGATTCCTCCGACGTGCGGGTTACCGCTTCGCACGGCAGATGCACGGGTTCTCCGCGGGCGCCGCGGCAGCGCTGCCGTTCGTCCCGAGCATCAGCGACGCCGACCCGGGCTGTGCTGTTGGCAATCCCTCGCGAAGCGGCTATCTCGCCGACGCGAATATCGAGCCCGCTGGAACTGTTCAAGACCAGCACTCTCGTGCTCGCTGCTCGTTCTCGATTCAGAGCGGAAGCGAGCAGCCGCGCCGGCCGACGCTCGCGAGCGTTCCGAAGCAGCATTGTCGCGAGGATCGAGCCCCCCGGTTGGACGACACGCCTTCGCCGATCCTGCTGTTGACTTTGGCCGTTGAGCAATCTACCGTCGCGGATGCGAGGCCGACGCGGCTTACACCTGCAACGGGGCGAGGGCGAGTGTTGAGGATGAGAGATGGGAGCAGTCGCATGGGCGTCCGGCGCCCTGTAGAACTTGCGTGCTTGTCGGTGTTGGCGGTGCTCGCATACCCCGCGGCGGCAGCGGCGGCCGGGAACGTCACGGTCACGTTCAACACGCCGGAGGCGACCACGTGGACGGTCCCGACCGGGGTGACCTCTGCGACCTTCGACGTCAGAGGTGCGCAAGGAGCGTCAAATCCCAACCCCGCCAGCCAGTTCAGCGGCGGGAACGGCGCCGACGTTCAGGGAACGGTGTCAGTTACCCCGGGTGATGTGGTCGACCTCACGGTGGCCGGCCAAGCCAGCGGCCGGACGGGGGGTTTCGGCGGCGGGGCCAATGGCGGTGCGGCCCAGCGCGCGTCGGGCTTTGGGGGCGGTGGGGCATCGAGCGTGGCGCTCAGCGGCTCGACCCTGTTGATTGCGGCTGGAGGCGGTGGCGCGAGCGGCAACGGTGGCGGCGGCGGGGACAGTGGATCTCCCGGGACCGTCATCAATCTCCCCCAGGGCCGCGGGGCGCCGGGTGGGGCGGGCACTCAGACGGGACCGGGTAGCGGCGGTGCTGGAGGGAGCGCGGCGAGCATCTGCTCCTCGGGTCCCGGCATCGACGGGCTCCCCGGCGCCGATGGCGCTCTCGGTGCGGGCGGGCAGGGCGGCGATGGCCCCGATGAGTTCTCCCGCGCCGGGGGCGGCGGGGGCGGCGGCTACTACGGCGGCGGGGGCGGCGGCAGCGGCGCTTTCTGTACCACCCAGAGGGTCTTCGGCGCTGCCGGCGGTGGTGGTGGCGGGTCAAGCCACTTCGACTCGAGCGTGACCGGGCAGTCGCTCACCGAGGGCGCGCAGAGCGGCAACGGCGCGATCACGGTCACGTTTTTTGACGACGTTTCCCCCACCGCGAGCCCTACCCAGACGCCGGCGGCGAACGCCAACGGCTGGAACAACACCGACGTGACGGTGGACTGGAATTGGTCGGATGACGGCGCGGGGGTCGACACCAGCAACTGCACCACCCAGAGCATCTCCGTCGGCGAGGGCGTGATCGACCTGAGCGCCAGCTGCTCCGATCTGGTGGGCGACACCGCCACCGCGGACTACACGGTCATGGTCGACAAGACGCTTCCCACGGTGACGCTGCAATCGCCGGCTGATGGCGCGACGTATGGCCAGGGCCAGACGGTGGCGGCCGCGTATTCGTGCGCAGATAAAGCAGGCGGATCGGGCGTGGCGTCGTGCTCGGGTCCGGTTGCCTCCGGCAGCTCGATCGACACTTCGACCGTCGGTCCGCACACGTTCACGGTGAGCTCAAGTGATAACGCCGGCAACGTCGCCGGCACGACCGCTCAATACACTGTCGCTGCCGCGCCAACGGCGTCGATCGGCTCGCCCGCCGGTGGCGGGACCTACAGCGTCGGTCAGACGATCGCGACGAGCTTCTCGTGCACGGAGGGAACCGACGGTCCGGGGCTGGCCTCGTGTACCGACAGCAACGGCTCAAGCGCACCGACCGGGCATCTGGACACTGCGACCCCGGGCAATCACACCTACATGGTCACGGCAACCTCCAATGACGGGCAGCACGCGTCGGCCACGATCAGCTACACGGTCGCGGCGGCGCCGTCGGCGCAGATCACTGCGCCTGCTGACGGTCGGACGTTCGCGGTGGGTCAGCATGAGGCGACGAGCTTCTCGTGCAGCGAGGGGAGCGATGGTCCAGGGATCCGGTCGTGCACGGACTCGAACAACTCGAGTTCGCCGGGCGCGCTTGACACGATGACGCTCGGCTCGCACACCTACACGGTGACCGCGACCAGCAAGGATGGGCAGACCGCGAAGGCGAGGATCGGCTACACGGTCGCGGCGGCGCCATCGGCGCAGATCAGTTCCCCGGTGACTGGGGCTACGTACACGCGTGGGCAGGTCGTCGCTGCCGGCTACCGCTGTCAGGAGGGGACAGACGATCCCGGGATAGCGTCGTGTGCGGGCGCGGTCGCGGCCGGGATGGCGATCGATACCAGCACGCTCGGAGCGCACAGCTTCATGGTCACCGCGGTCTCCGTCGACGGTCAGCGCGCGACTGCGACGGTCAGCTACACAGTCGC
>DATNKY010000187.1:0-2472 GCA_035603155.1 Solirubrobacteraceae bacterium | reverse complement strand
TCAGACGGTCAGGAAAACCTGAGCGAGGCGTGGGAAAGGCACGCGCGCGAGTGGATCGCCTGGGCTCGCCGGCCCGGGCACGACGTGTTCGATCGGTTTCATCGCGACCAGTTCCTCGCTCTGCTCCCGGCGTCCGGGCGGCTGACGGTCGAGGTCGGGTGTGGCGAGGGCCGGGTGTGTCGCGCGCTCAAGGCGGCCGGGCACACGGTGGTCGGAGTCGACAGCTCGCCGACATTGGTCGCGGCGGCGCGCGCCGCCGACCCGGCGATCCCCGTCCATCTGACCGATGTGTCCGCGATCCCGCTCGACGATGGTGAGGCTGACCTGGCGGTCGCCTTCATGTCACTGCACGACTTCGATGCGCTCAATCCCGCCCTCCGCGAGATCGCTCGCGTGCTCGAGTCCGGGGGACGGCTGTGTCTGGCGGTTGTCCACCCGCTCAACTCGGCCGGCGGGTTCGAATCACTGGAGGCGAGCAGCCCGTTCGTGATCGAGCACTCGTATCTGGACGAGCGCCGCTACAGCGACCACCTGGAGCGCGACGGTCTGACGATGACGTTCGAGTCACTGCACCGTCCGCTCGAGCAGTACACCGCGGCGCTGGCGGAGAACGGCTTCCTGATCGAGGCGCTGCGCGAACCCTCCGTCCCCGAATCGGCCATCACCGAGGAGAGGGAGCGCCGCTGGCAGCGGATGCCGCTGTTCCTGCACATTCGTGCTCGCAAAGCGGGCGCCGACGGGTGAGCGAGATGCCCTCATCGCTGGATGGGCCACCGACGTTGCAGGACGCGCTGAACGGTCGACTCGCGTCGCTGGTGCACATCATGAAGGGACGGCGCTCGCTGTTCAGCGGCCTCGGTGTGCTCGAACTCGATTCCGGCACCGTTTCGCTGTGGGACTCGTCGGGCAGGTCGGCCTTCGCCGTCCCGGTGCAAACCGTCCAGGCTCGGCCGCAGGCGAGGCGATTCGCTCTGCACCAGTTCTTCTTCCAGCTTCACGCGCGAGACCGATGGTGGTATCTGTCGGGCGCCGTGCAGACCAAGTACTCGCGGGCCGCGACCCGCGCGCTCGCAAAGCGCTTCGATGTTCGGGAGCGCGCGCCGCGACCGACTGGAATGAGCATGGAGGCCTATCTGCAGCTGACGAAGAGCCCGGACACGCACCAGGTCGTATGGGTCGCCTGCTGGCTTGAGGCGCTCGCCAGGGCGGGAGCGCGGGTCGGCGGCTCGTGATCGGTTCCGTCCCGTCCTGACGCTCGGCGCCGTCCTCGCAGCTCGCGACGGCCCTGGTCCGGACCTGTTGCTCATAGGATGTGGGCCATGCTCGGAGTCGAGGCGCACGCGTTCTGGGTGCGCGCGCCCGGCGTCGGGGAAATCCGATCCGTCAAGCTGCCCGAGCCGGGAGACGGCGACGTTATCGTGCGCACCCTGCGGTCTGGCGTCAGCCGCGGGACCGAGACGTTGGTGTTCCGCGGCGGCGTGCCCGCGGACCAGTACGAGGTCATGCGGGCGCCGTTTCAGGAGGGGGACTTCCCAGCTCCCGTCAAGTACGGCTATCTCAACGTGGGCGCCGTGGAGGAGGGACCGGCGGAGCTGCGAGGCCGCACGGTCTTCTGCCTGTACCCCCACCAGACCGCCTACGTGGTGCCGGCCGGCGCGGTGACCGTCGTACCCGAGGGCGTGCCGCCCGCCCGTGCGGTTCTCGCCGGCACGGTCGAGACCGCCGTGAACGCCCTATGGGACGCCGCGCCGCTGCTCGGTGACCGAGTCTCCGTCGTCGGCGCCGGCATGGTCGGTTGCTGCGTGGCCCGTCTGTTGAGCCGATTCCCGGCGTCACAGGTGACGCTCGTGGACGTCGATCCGGGCCGGGCCGACGTCGCGGCTGCGATCGGCGTCGAGTTCGCGCTGCCGGGCGACGCCGCCGGGGACCGCGACCTGGTCGTGCACGCGAGCGCGACGTCCGCCGGACTGCAGCGATCGCTTGAGCTGCTCGCGCCGGAAGGCACCGTAATCGAGCTCAGCTGGTACGGCGACAGCGAGGTGCGGCTGTCGCTGGGTGGCGCCTTTCACTCGGCGCGCCTCGGCATACGCGCGAGCCAGGTCGGCACTGTCTCGCCGGCGCGCAGTGGACGCCGCACGACGGCAGACCGGCTCGCGCTCGCGCTGGAGCTCCTGCGGGACCCAGCCTTCGACGCGCTCGTCACCGGGGAGTCGCGCTTCGGCGAGCTGCCCGACGTCATGGCGCGGCTGGCCGCCGGCAGCCTGCCGGCGCTGTGCCACACGATCACCTACGACGAGGACTAGTGCCCCAGTGTTCAGCGTGACCGTCCGCGACCACATGATGATCGCCCACAGCTTCCGCGGTGAGGCGTTCGGGCCTGCCCAGCGTCTCCATGGCGCGACGTACGTCGTTGACGCAACGTTCCGGCGCGCGAGCCTGGACGCCGACCAGATCGTGGTCGACATCGGTCGA
>DATNKY010000482.1:0-2320 GCA_035603155.1 Solirubrobacteraceae bacterium | reverse complement strand
CTGTGGCACGTTCGGCAGTGGCCGCGCGTGCACATGCATCGCGCCCGATTTCCCCGTCGGGGCCGGGGCCCCCGCAACTGGCGACGAGCGCGCTTCCGATTCGGCCAGGGCGCGCTATCGCATTTCGCGAGAGCGATCGTGCGGATCGCCGTCGAGCTGACGATGCCTATGGCGATCTGGCGGCATTGCGATTCCGATTAAGGCGGCGCTCAAACTTGACCCACGTGAGACCGCGCACCTCCTGTTCGCCAGAACCGAGGCCAACACCCACGCGGCGATGTTCGTAGAGCGTTCCCCGGGTTCTCGCGGTGATCGCAACAGGGGGTCGCTCCCGGGTCAGGCGTTGAGGGTTCGCTGAGCGGTTTGCCCGGGCGCGATCGGAGCCGAAGGCGCGTAGCGCCGAGGCGGAGATCGCGTCCGGGGCGCCTTCCAGGATGCCCCCTCCATCTCGAGGATCGGAGCGTCGATGGTTGTGTTCAGTGATCGGATGCGTCCGGAGGTGACGCAGCCGTTCTGGGCGGCGATCCAGCGCGGTGAGTTCATCAGCGCCGCCGCGGAGAGCGTCGGGACCTATCGGGTGAAGGGCCGCCGGTGGATCCTCGCCGAGCACGGGATCCGGCCCCGTCGCGGCCGTGATCTCAAAGGCCGGTGTCTGACCTTCTCAGAGCGCGAGGAGATCGCGTTGGGTCGCGCTCGCGGGGAGTCGGTGCGGTGCATCGCCCGACAGCTGGGGCGCTCACCGTCAACCGTCTCGCGCGAGCTCTCACGCAACACCGACCGGCGCGGCGAGTACCGGGCGACCAGCGCGCACGCGTTGGCGTGGCAGCGAGCCAGTCGTCCCAAGCCGGCCAAGCTCTGGGTCAACCAGCGGTTACGAGAGATCGTCGAGCAGCTGCTTGAGCGCCGGTACTCTCCCGAGCAGATCGCCGGGCGCTTGCGCGTGCAATTCCCTGCTGACCCGGAGATGTGGGTGTCAACCGAGACGATCTACCAGTCACTCTATGTGACCTCTCGAGGCGCGCTGCGTCGCGAGCTGACCAAGCGTCTACGGACCGGGCGCAAGCTCCGTCACCCCGGCCGCAAGGCCAGCGCGCACAACGGCCCTCGCGACATGATCAACATCGCACAGCGTCCCCAGGAGGCCGATGACCGCGCCGTCCCCGGCCACTGGGAAGGCGACCTGATGATCGGCAAGGCCAACCAGACCGCGATCGGGACGCTCGTTGAGCGCAGCACCGGCTACGCGCTGCTGGTCCATCTCCCCGACGGCTACAAGCCCGAGCAGGTCGCGCCCGCGCTCGCCGCCAAGATCCAAACGCTGCCCGACACGCTGCGCCGCTCGCTGACCTGGGACCAAGGCGCCGAGATGCGCGACTGGAAACAAGTCCGCGTCGACACCGGCATCGAGATCTACTTCTGTGACCCCAACTCGCCCTGGCAGCGCGGGACCAACGAGAACACCAACGGGCTGCTACGCCAGTACTTCCCCAAAGGCACAGACCTCGGCAAACTCACCGCGCTCGAGCTCGACCAGGTCGCCGACGAACTCAACGACCGACCCCGCAAACGCCTCGGCTTCTACAAGCCCACCGAACGCCTCGCTGAGCTACTGTTGCGCTGACCGCAAGGATCCGCCATCCCGATCCGCTTCCGGACGAGCCGTCGGTTGTCGAACGCTCAGAGCTCGGCGAAGGGCGAGGCGTAGCGAAAGGTCCCGGTGAGGCCGCGTGGGACCGAACTCAGCACACGCGCCTGGAAGTTGCTGCCCCAGGCCGGGTCGGGCGCGGCGATCCCAAGCTTCGACGCGGCGACGAAGCCGAAGCGCCGGTAGAACGCGGGATCGCCGAGCAGCGCGACAAGCGGCTCCCCGCTCGCGTCCGCCGCGCCGAGCACAGAATGCATGAGCGCATGCCCAACGCCGCCGCCCTGGCGATCGGGCAGGACGCTGATCGGGCCCAGGCCCAGCGCGGGCGTGTCGTCGACGAACCCTCGAGTGCAAACGACGTGGCCGATCACGGCATCATCGGTCACCGCGACCAGAGACAGCGCCGGTAACCAGCCCACGTCTGCGCGCAAGCGACTCACAAGCGCCGTCTCCGGCGGTTCCGGCGCCTCGGGCCGGCGGCGAAATGCTGCCGTGGTCACGGCGTTGATCGCGTCCACATCCTGGGGCGACTCGCGTCGGATCAGCATGCCGACAGTCTCTCATCGCCCAATCGCGCTCACCGATCGGTGAGCGAACGCCCCAGCGCCGCGGGAGCACGGGACTGGGACCGCCACGGGGTCGCAGCTTCCGAACCCCCAGCGAACAAAAGGCGCC
>DATNKY010000354.1:0-2246 GCA_035603155.1 Solirubrobacteraceae bacterium | reverse complement strand
CCGAGTCGCTCGCGAGCCGATCGACCTCGAAGGTCGAGGTGGTCGGACATATCGATCACCGCCTTCCGCCGGTGGTCGAGACCGCGGCCTACTTCGTCATCGCCGAGTCGCTGACGAACGTCGCCAAGCATGCGCCGGGCGCCAGCGCGCGCGTGACCCTGAGTCTCGACGGCGCGATGCTCGTCGTCGAGATCGCCGACAACGGACCGGGCGGAGCGAACCCCGCGGGGAGCGGGCTGACGGGGCTCAAGCAGCGTGTCGAGGCGCTCGACGGCCGGCTCGAGGTGCACAGCATTGCCCGTGAGGGGACCGTCGTGTGGGCCGTGCTGCCGTGCGAGTAGTCGTGGTCGAGGATCAGGCGCTGCTGCGGGAAGGGATCGTGGCGCTGCTGGCCGAGAACGGGATCGAGGTCGTCGCGACGGCGGACGACGGTCCTGGGCTGCTGCGGATCGTCGACGGCCACAAGCCCGACCTGGCGATATGTGACGTGCGGTTGCCGCCGACTTTCACCGACGAGGGGATCCGCGCGGCACTGGAAGCGCGCCGCCGCCATCCTGAGCTCGCGATCCTGGTCCTGTCCGCGTACGTCGAGCCCGTCTACACCGGCGAGCTGCTCGCGGCAGGGCAGAGCGGGGTCGGCTACCTGCTCAAGGAGCGCGTCAGCGAGGTGCGGACGTTCGTCGACTCGGTCAGGCGCGTGGCCGCCGGCGGGACCGCGCTCGACCGCGAGGTCGTCAGCGCCCTGATCGCCGATCGCGACCGAACCGGCGACGGGGCGGACCTCGGTGCGCTGACGCCGCGTGAGCGCGAGACCTTGGAGTTGATCGCCCAGGGGCGAACCAACGCCGCGATCGCCCGCGAGATGGTGGTCACGCTCGGCGCGGTCGAGAAGCACGTATCGAACATCTTCGCCAAGCTCGACCTCCCCGCCGGTGACGATGATCACCGGCGGGTGCTCGCCGTGCTCAGGTATTTGCGCGCGACCGCTGGTCCGTGAGGGAACGCCTTACGAGGTCATCCCGCCGAACTGACCGCCCGTGATGCTCAGCACCTGGCCATTGATGTAGTTCGCCCACGGCGTGCACAGCAGGAACACGCCGCCCGCGGCCTCGCGCGGCGTGCCTGCGCGCCCCAGCGGGATCAGCGCTGGACCCATCGCCCGGAGCTGCTCGGGGATGCCGAGCTGGACCATCTCGCCGCGGATCTCGGTGACGTTCTCCTCGTTCTTGGCCGCGGTCAGGCGGGTCTCGATGAACCCGAACGCGACCGCGTTGACGTTGATCTTGAACTGGCCCCATTCCTTGGCGAGCGTCTTGGTGAGGCCGATCACCGCCGACTTGCCCGAGGAATAGTTGGCCTGGCCCGCGTTGCCCATCGTGCCCGAGATCGAGGACACGTTGACGATCTTGCGGAAAACCTCACGGCCCTCCTCGCGCTCAAGCTTGGCCGGCTCGCGCATGTGGGGCGCGACCGCGCGGCACATCCGGAACGGCACGACCGTGTGGATGTCGAGCATCTTCTGGAACCAGTCGTCGCTCATCTTGTGGATCGGCGCATCGAGCGTGTAGCCGGCGTTGTTGATCAGGATGTCGACCTTGCCCCAGTGGTCGATCACCTTCTGGACGAGCAGGTGGGGAACCCCGTCCGCCGTGAGGTCCCCCGCGAACACGAGGGTTTCGCCGGCTATCTCGCTCGCGGTCTGCGCGGCGACGTCGCCGTCGAGGTCGTTGATCAGGACCTTCGCGCCGTTTTCCGAGAGCAGCTCCGCAGTCGCGCGCCCGATTCCGCGTGCCGAGCCGGTGACGATCGCCACCTTGTCATCGAGGATTGCCATGTGTCGAGACCTCCGTATTCGGATATGAGGCTGGGCATCATGCCAGTGCTCGGGCCAACGAGGCGCCACGCAACCCCGACTCGATGGCGCCGTCGATGAACCCCGACCAGCCGTTCGCGAGGTCCGAACCGGCGAACACGACGCGGCCCTCGGGGCGCCTCATCGCGACGTGGTGGTGCTCGTACCAGCCCGGCCGGTGGATCGCCCACGTGCCGCGGGAGAACTCGTCGCCGAGCCAGTTGTGCGCGGTGGCGTCGAGCACCTCGTAGCCCGGCAGGATCGCGTCGAGTTGGCCCTGCACCGCGGGCAGATCGCCGGCGTCGCAGTGCTCAGCGTCGATCCCGAAGCCGATCAGCAGCTGGGAGCCGTCGCCGTCGAACGACTCGGTCCCGAGGTAGCCGAACGGGTGGCC
>DATNKY010000394.1:0-3381 GCA_035603155.1 Solirubrobacteraceae bacterium | reverse complement strand
ATGTGGCCGTGGATCGTGAGCCATCGGCGCTAGGCTGGCCGCGATGGTGGTCAGCCAGTGACGATCGACGAAACGCGTCGGCGCGCGCGCCGCCATCCGGCGACCGACGCGCTCGGTCTCGAGACCGACGAGATGCGAGCGCTCGGCTACTGGGTCGTCGACCGAGTGGTCGAGCACTTCGAGCAAAACGGCGAGGGGCCCGCGATCCGGACCTCGGCGCCCGACGAGCTGCGAGCGGCGCTCGGCGGGCCCGTCCCCCAGTCGCCCGGCGATCCCCTCGAGGCGATGCAGACGCTCGTCGACGTGGCGCTGACCAACATGCAGCACGGTGACCACCCGCGCTACTTCGCGCGCGTGCCCGGCGCGTCGTCATACGCCGGGGTGCTCGGCGAGTGGCTCGGGACCGGCTTCAACGTGATCGCGGCCTCGTGGGAGGGCTCGTCGGGGCCGACCATGGTCGAGCTCGTGGCGCTCGACTGGCTCGCCCAGCTGCTCGGGCTGCCGGATGGCACGGAAGGGATCCTGCTCAGCGGCGGCTCGCTGTCGAGCCTGACCGGGCTCGCCGCGGCACGCGACGAGCTCGGCTCCGGCGTCGCCTACCTGACCGACCAGACCCACGCGTCGATCCGACGCGGCCTCGTGACGCTGGGGTTCACGCCCGACGAGATCCGCGTCGTGCCGACCGACGACCGCCTGCGGATGACCGCCGGGGCGGTGCGCGGGGCGATCGACGAGGACCGCCGCTCGGGGCTCACGCCGCGCTTCATCATCGCCACCGCGGGGACGACCAACACCGGCGCCGTCGACGATCTCCCCGGCCTCGCGCAGCTCGCGGCCGCAGAGGGTATGTGGCTCCACGTCGACGGGGCCTACGGCGCCCCCGGAGCGCTGTGCGCGGCGGGGCGCGAGGCGCTCGCCGGCCTCGAGCTCGCCGACTCGCTCGTCGTCGACCCGCACAAGTGGCTGTTCTTGCCCTACGACATCGGCTGCCTGTTCGTCCGCCGGCCGCGAGTGCTCGCGAACGCATTTAGCATGCGGCCCGAGTATCTGGCCGACGTGCGCACTAACACGACCGCCGTCAACCTCGGTGACCGCAGCCCCGAGCTGACCCGCCGCTCGCGCGCCCTGAAGCTCTGGCTGCTGCTGCGGGTCTACGGTGCCGAGCGCCTGGGCGCGGCGATCGAGCGCACGATCGGCCTCGCCGAGCACGCTCAGCGGGTGATCGAGTCCGACCCCTTCTGGGAGATCGTCACGCCGGCTCAACTCGGGATCATCACCTTCGCGCACCCCGGCTGGGAGCTCGCCGATCACGCGGCGCGGGCGGCGGCGCTGGCGACCGACGGATTCGCGACCGTGACGAGCACCAACCTCCAGGGCCGCCCGGCGCTGCGATTGTGCACGATCAACCCGCGGACGACCGAAGAGGACATCGAGCAGACGCTCGAGCTGCTCGCGCGGCGGTGAGGCCGTGCGCTGGGCGCGGCGCCCGATCGCTATACGCTGGCGGCCCATCGACCGCTAGGAGGCCTCGCGGTGTCGCCCAAGATCCCGCTACCAACCGACGACGAGCTCGAGCCCAGGCAACGCGAGCTGCTGGGCAATCTTCCCCCGCTGAACGTGTTCCGGATGGTCGCGGGCGCCCGCCGGGCGCTGCGGCCGTTCTTGGGTCTCGGGGCCGCGGTGCTCAACGGGCCGCTCGATGCCCGCCGGCGCGAGATTGCCGTGCTGCGAGTCGCGCACGCGACCGACGCCCGTTACGAGTGGGTGCAGCACGAGCAGCTCGGGCGCAACGTCGGTCTGACCGATACGGAGATCGAGGCGATCGCGACCGAGGAACCGGTCTCGAGCCTCGACGAGGAGGGCAACCTGATCTGCCGCGTCGCCGACGAGGTCAGCCGGGACGTTCGGCTCTCGGACGAGGCGCTCGAGCGGATCGTCGACCGCTACGGGCCGCGGGAGGCCAGCGAGCTGATCCTGCTGGTCAGCTACTACAACATGGTCAGCCGCCTGCTCGAGTCGACCCGGGTCGAGGTCGAGGACGAGCCGTTGCTCGCCGATCGGACGCCGAGTTCGATCGGTCGCGGGCACAGGGACGAGCCGACTGCCCGATGAGGCTCGACGGGAAGGTCGGAATCGTCGTCGGCGCGGGTCAGTCACCCGGCGAGACGATCGGCACGGGGCGCGCGGCGGCGATCGCGTTCGCGCGCGAGGGAGCCAGGCTGCTGCTCGCCGACCGCGATCTGGACGCGGCCCGCGAAACCGCCAAGATGATCGCCGACGAGGGGGGCCGCGCGGAATGCGTGGCCGCTGACTGGACCAGCGCCGCGGACTGCAAATCCATGGCTTCGACGTGCGTCGAGACGTGGGGCAGGATCGATTTTCTTCAGAACAATGTCGGGATCGGCACCGGCGACGGCGCTCCCCTGAAGCTCAGCGAGGAGGGTTTTGAGCGGATCATCGAGGTGAACCTCAAGGGCTGCCTGCTGTCGTGCCAGGCGGTGGTACCGGTGATGCGCGAGCAAGGCGCCGGATCGATCGTGAACATCTCGTCGATCGCTGCGGTGGCCGCCTCGATTCAGCTGACCGCGTACAAGATCTCGAAGGCCGGGGTCAACGCGCTCGGGCACTCGCTGGCGATGGAGAACGCTCGGTACGGGGTCCGTGTGAACACGATCATGCCCGGGCTGCTGGACACGCCGATGGCGATCGACGCATGGGCGGCGAAGCTGCAGATCCCGCGGGAGGAGATCCGCGCCCAGCGCGACGCCCTCGTCCCGCTCAAGGGCAAGATGGGCACCGGTTGGGATGTCGCGTGGGCGAGCATCTTTTTGCACTCCGACGAGGCGCGGTTCATCACGGCGGCCGTATTGCCGGTGGACGGCGGCCAGCTCGGCCGCGTCGGCGTATAGGCGCGGCGGCGACGACGGGTTCGCGGCCGATCCGCCAGGGTGGCGGTCTTCAGGCGGCGCCGATCCGAGTGTCGCGCCCGGCCCACTCGCGGTCGCGCAGCACGAACTTCTGGACCTTGCCGGTCGACGTTTTCGGCAGCGGCGTGAACTCCACTGAGTCTGGGCACTTGTAGTGGGCGAGACGGTCGCGGCAGAACGCGATCAGCTCGTCGCCGGTGGCCGCGGCGCCGTCGTTGAGGGTCACGAACGCCTTTGGCCGCTCGCCCCAGTGCTCGTGGGGGATACCGATCACCGCGCATTCCAGGACCGCGGGGTGGGCCGCGATCGTCTGCTCGATCTCGATGCTCGAGATGTTCTCGCCGCCCGAGATGATGATGTCCTTGCCACGGTCGCGCAGCTCGATGTTGCCGTCCGGGTGCCAGACGGCGAGATCCCCGGAGTGAAACCAGCCGCCGGCGAACGCCTTGGCGGT
>DATNKY010000292.1:0-8969 GCA_035603155.1 Solirubrobacteraceae bacterium | reverse complement strand
GCGAGCATCCGCGGGGCGCTGGCTCCCTCGTTCGCGATCCAGGCGTGCGAGCATCCCCGGGCGTGAACCCCTGGGAACTGCCGGCCGTCCGACGGATCCTCGGCGAGCGCGGGGTCGCGCGCGCCCGCCACTGGCTCGGCGAGACGCGCTGGGCGGTCGGTCTGGTCGGGTTGCCGCTGCCGGTCGTTCGCTTCCAGCTGCAGGCCCGGCGGCTGGCATGGCGCAGCGAGGACTACCTGAGCCTGATGTCGGCTACCCGGCCCGCGAAGCTGCGCACGCTGCTGCGGCTCGCGCGTGGAGCCCAGTACGTCGTCGAGCTCGGAACGGCGACCGGCTGGACCGCGATCTCGCTGGTGCTCGCGCAGGGCGGCCGACGGGTGCTCACCTTCGATGTCGTGCAGCGGCCCGAGCCGCGACGCTATCTGGCGCTCGCGGGCCCGGCAGTCAGCGAGCGGATACGACTCATCACCGCCCCCGGCTCCGACGGGCCGCCTGATAGCACGCCGGTCGAGATGCTCTACATCGACAGCTCGCACGAGCGCGAGCAGACGGTCGCCGAGGTCACCGCCTGGCGGCCGGTGCTGCGCCCCGGCGCAGCCGTCGTGTTCGACGACTACGGCCATCCGGACTACCCGGGAGTAGCGGAGGCGGTCGAGCATCTCGGCCTGACCGGCGAGCGGCGCGGCACGCTGTTCGTGCACTGGGCGTGGTGAGCAGTTGCTAGACATGGGCGATGCGTCTCCGACCGCCCAGTCCCGTGGATGCGCCCGCGGTCCTCGCCGTGGTGACGGCACGCGATCGGGCCGACATCGGCGAGGCCGACTACACGCTCGATGACCTGCGCGATGAATGGGGCGCGACCGAGATCGACCTGGGCGCTGACACGCAGGTCGTCGAGGTCGACGGCGCGATCGCCGCGTACGGGATCGTGCACCCGCGAGGCACGCGCGCGGCCGTGGCACCCGAGTTCGAGGGTCGCGGGATCGGAAGCCGGCTGTTGGGATGGGCGGAGGCGCGTGAGCGCGAACAGGCGCGCCGGCCCCACCGCCAGTGGATCACTCACGGCAACCCACGCGCGACCACGCTGCTGCTCGATGCCGGGTACACGCTGATCCGCAGCTACTGGCGCATGTCGCTCGTGCTCGGTGACGCGCAGGTCCCAACGGCGCCGCCGAGGCTCGTCCTGCGATCGCTCGACATCGACCGTGACGCGGTCGACATCCATGCCGTCGACGCCCTGAGCTTCGCGGCGACGCCCGACTACGATCCGATGCCGTTGGAGGTCTTTCGCGAGCGTCACCTGCACGCCCATGACTTCGATGCGACGCTCAGCCGCGTTGCGGAGCGCGACGGCGGGATCGTCGGCTTTCTGCTCGCACGCCGCTGGGCCGAGGAGGGGATCGGGTTCGTCGACGTGCTCGGAGTCCATCCCGGCCACCGGCGCCAGGGCGTCGGGACCGCGCTGTTGCGGTCGGCGTTCGAGCGCTTTGCGGCCGCCGGATTAGAGCGCGGCGAACTCGGGGTCGCGTCGGACAATCCCGACGCGCTGAAGCTGTACGAGCGGATCGGCATGAAGCCGCGATTCCAATCCGACACCTACGAGCGCGAGCTGACGCCACGTGGACAACCGCCAGATCGCTGACCGGCTCGACGCGCTCGCGACGCTGCTCGAGCTCTCCGAAGCCAACCCGTACACGTACCGCGCCTACCGGCGCGCGGCCGACGCGATCCGAGGCGCCGCCGCGCCGGTCGCCGAGCTGGTGCTGGCAGGGCGGGCGCGCGACCTGCGGGGGATCGGTCCCGGGATCGAGGCGCGGCTGCGCGAACTCGTTCAGACGGGGCAGATCGCCGAGCTCGAGGAGCTCGAGGGCGAGCTGGCGCCGGATCTCGTCGGGCTGGGACGCTACCTCGGGCTCAGCGCCAAGCGATCCGTGGCGCTCGCGCGGGCGCTCGACGTCCGGACCGCCGACGAGCTCCGCGCGGCCGCGGAGGCCGGCAAGCTGCGTGATGTTCCCGGGATCGGGCCCAAGGTCGAGGCTCAGCTCCGTGCGCAGCTCGCGCGGGACCCCGAGTCCGAGGAGCGGCCCGGGCTGGTGCTCAACCGTGCCCGGGAGCTCTTGCACGCGATCGCAGCCGCGCTCGACGGCCAGGTGGCGGGCGACGTGCGGCGCTTCAGGGACTCGTGCCGGGACCTGGCAGTCGTGTGCGGATCGAGCGATCCGGGGGCGCTGCTGGACCGGTTCGCCGAGCTGGCGCAGATCGTCGCGATCGTCGAGCGCAGCGAGCGGCGGGCCGTCGGGGTGACGATCGACGGAGCGGCGGTCGAGCTGGTGATCGCCGAGCCGGAGGCATTCGGGACCGCGCTGCTGCGGGCGACCGGATCGCCGGCTTACGTCGAGGCGCTCGAGCCGCTCCCCGAGGCGCCCGACGAGGAGGCCGTCTACGACGCGCTCGGGCTGCCGTGGTGCCCGCCCGAGTTGCGCGAGGCGCCATTCGCCGGCCGGCCGCCGGCGTTGCTGACGGTCGGCGAGATCCGCGGTGACCTGCACTGCCACACGACCTGGTCCGACGGCAGGATGACCGTCGAGGAAATGGGTCGTGCGGCCGCCGCGCGCGGATATGAGTACCTCGCGATCTGTGACCACACGCCGGCGGTGGGCGCGGTCCGCGGCTTGACGCCCGATGACGTCCGCCGCCAGGGCGCCGAGATCGCGGCGGCCAACGAGGTCCTGGCACCGTTTCGGATCCTGCGCGGGATCGAGTGCGACATCCTCCCCGACGGGCAGCTCGACCTCCCCGATGACGTGCTCGCCGAGCTCGAGTGGGTCCAGGCGAGCGTCCACGGCGGGCAGCGGATGGCGGCAGCCGAGATGACCAGGCGCGTCACCGAGGCGCTGCGCAACCCGTACGTGCGCTGCCTCAGCCATCCAAAGGGGCGCTACATCAACCGCCGGCCCGAGAACGCGCTCGACCTCGACCAGGTGTTCGAGGTCGCACTCCAACAGCGCGTGGCCCTGGAGGTCAACGGGCTCCCCGACCGGCTCGACCTCAGCGGCGAGCACGTCCGCGACGCGCTGTGTTCCGGCGTGCAGATCGTCTGCTCGACCGACGCCCATTCGATCCGCGGTCTGAGCAACATGGCGCTCGCGGTGGCGACCGCCCGGCGCGGCTGGGCGACGGCCGCCGAGGTGGTCAACACCCGGCCACTCGACGCAATCCTCGATCGGACTACGGCGTGACAGTCCAGGTGAACTGAGCCTTGTTGTTGGCGCCGGTGTGGTCATCGGCGCCAACGGTCACGTCGTAGGAGCCGGTCCTGGCCGGATGGCCGGTGATCTGACCCGTGAAGCGATCGATCCCCAGGCCGGGTGGCAGCCCTCCGGCGACATAGGTCAACTTGGCGTCCGCCGAGTCGCTGGCCTTGATCCGCAGCGCGACCTTCCCGTTCTCGGCCGTGTGCTGCGGTCCGGGGCTCGTCACCGTCACGATGTTGTGATTGCGCAGGCCGCCGCCGTTCTGCGGCGCCGTCTTGTGGTGCGATCCGGCCGCGCTCACCACGGCGGCGGCGATCAACGCGACGATCAGCAGTAGCAGGAATGGGTTGCGCCAGATCGCCTGTCGCGCCCGCGCGACGCGGCGGGCGACCTGGAGGTTGCGCTCGGTGACCGCGGCTCCCGCCTGATCGCTGAGCTCGCGCCGCAACGCGAGCGCATGGTGCAGGAGCTCGGTCCCGGAGACGACCTCGCCGAGCGCCGCCGCACGGGTCCCAAGCTGATGTGACGCCCATGCCTCCGCCCCTCGATCACGGCTGTCAGACGCCGCGGATCTGACGAGCTCGAGCAGCTCGCGCCACGCGCCGAAGCGGCGGCCGATCGCGAACGCGGAATCGATCGCGCGCCCGAGCTCGATCGCCTCGCGAAGGCGGCCGTTGTCCACGGCCCAGCGGAGCAGCTCCAGCACAGCGGCGCTCTCGATCAGCTGCGCCTGGGGCTCGGCGTGCGTCGCATGCGCCCAGCTCACGAAATGCGCCAGGGCACGATCTCCAGCCGCCGCGAGATCGAGTGACTGCGCCGCGTCGGCGGCGGTCAACCCGAGGCTGTAGCCCGGGCCGGCCTCGCGGAGGTCGCGCCTGGCCACAGCGTCGTCGATCAGGGCATCCGCATTCGGCGCGCCGCTCAGCGCTGTCAAGTGCTCGCGGCCAACCGCGTTGTCCCCGAACAGCGCGAGCGGCGCGAGCAGGCGCCTGTTGTCGGGATCGGCGTCGGCGAGCCGCGCCGCGGCAAGTGCCTCTCGCGCGTCTCTGCCGGCGATCAGCTGGGCGAGCGCCACCAACGAGCCACCTCTACCTCGCAGCGGCGCGACCGCCTCGCGGATCCGCAACGGGTGGCCATCGAGCGCGACGCAGATCTGCTCGGCCGGCTCGCGCTCGCCCGGCTCGAGCCGGCGGCCGATCTCGCTCTCGATCAGCTCGATCGCGAACCGTTTATCGAGGCCTTCGATCGCGATCACAGTCCCGCCATCCGAGATCACGCGCTCGCGCGAGATCACGATGGTCGGGCAGCGGGACAACACCAGGCGCAGCCGCTCGACGGCCTCGCGGTCCATGTCGACGCCGTCCAGGATCAACACCCCATTTATCCGCCCGAGCTCGCGGCGCAACTCGGGAGCGGGGGACCTGCTCGGCGGCGACCGTTCGTAGAACGCGTCGAACACGGTCTGCAGGACGTCGTCGAGCGCTCCGGCGGCTTGCACGTACACCGACTTGGCGGCAAATCGCGTCCGCTCGTCGGCGAGCGCGCGCAGCAGCGCGTAGGTCTTGCCGATCCCCGCGTCCCCCTGAACGTTGAGCGTGTTGCGCGCGCTGACGCGGCTGGTGGCGATCACGCGCGCCTGCTGCTCGCGATCGATGCTGTCGGCCGGCGGGTCGGGGATATTTCGCAGCGGCAACCGCCGCAGCTCCTTCGTCGGGCGCCCGAAGCGCGGGAGTTTTTCGAGCCGGGCGCCGTGCTCTGAGCCGACCAGCAATCTGACGTCGACGCTCTGGCCGGTCACGACAACGCTCCCGGTCACATCACCGGCGTGCGCGACGCCACGTTGTGCGACCGGGACGGCCGACGGCCCCGGGTCCGGCTCAGGTGTCACCGAGCCAGCCCTCGATTTCCTTGTTGGGACCGGTGAGGACCAAGTCGCTGACGTACGGTAGGTGCGATCGCCCCGCTCGACAACCGCCTGCATCCGTCCCGCCCGCGCGCTCGCCTACGGCTGCTGGGATTTCCTCCCCCACGCCGCTCGCAGCACCCGCAGCGCGTTGCCGCTGGTGATCTTGTCGGCGTCGGCGTCGCCGTACCGCGCGCGCAGGGAGTCCTGTAACGCGCCCATCCGGCCCATGTGCTCGAGGCCCGGGAGCGCCGGCTTGATGTAGCCGTCCAGGTCCGAGCCGATCCCGATGTGGTCGTAGCTCCCGGTCAACTCGTGGATCTTGTCGATGTGCCGGCAGAGCGCGCCGACGGAGCCGTCGAACGTCTCTGCGACGGAGCCCAGTCCGCTCGTGATGTAGTGCTGGCAGAGGATGCAGCCGAGCACGCCGCCGCGCTGCGCGACGGCGGTGATCGTGGCGTCGTCAAACGAGTATTCGAGGCCGCCGAAGCGGTACGCCATGTGGGTCGCGATCACCGGGATGCTGCGGTCCGGATCGCGGGCATCGAGTTCTGCGAACACGTCGCGGATCGACTCTGCGCGCATGTGGGTCAGGTCGATCAGGATCCCGTTGTCGACCAGCGCCCCGATGACCTCGCGGCCGATCGCCGTCAGCCCCTCGCCGCTGCGCTGCGGGAAGACCCGGTTGTAGAGCCAATCCGGTAGGAACGGCAGCGCCGGCGCGTTGGTGGCGACGTCCCGGAAGAACAGGTGCGCGACGGTCACGTACCCGATCCCGAGGCCGGCGAGCGTCGCCGCGTTGCGGCGGATCTCGTCGCGATCGCCGCCGAGCGCGAACCCTCCCTCGATCGCGTGGATCAGGATCGGGATGTCGCCCCTGAGCAGCTGGTCGAGCTCGGTGGCCGTGTGCGCGATCGCAACCTTCTGGGAGTGCGCCTTGACGTGGTCCTCGACCGTCCGGTGCTGGTCGACGATGTCATCGAAGTAGCTCTGCTGCGGCGGGGCGCCGTAGCTCTTGGTCAGGTCAAGCTCGTCGAACGGCTGATAGAGCACCGACAGCGCGACGCCGACGTCCCCTTCGCGCATCAGCGTCTCGTCGACGCTCGGCGTATCGCCCGGACCCTGGTAGTTCGCGAACCGAGAGATGAGGTCCACGACGCGGCCCTGCCACCGCTGGCGCCACCAGTTCCGCGCGCGCTCGTGCGTCCGCTGCTGCTCATCGGTGAGCAGGTGCATCGGGTAGTGGGCGTGTAGGTCGACGAGCATCCTCAGCGGTTTCTTTGTGTCTGTGGACGGCCTACTCAAGCCGCGTGAGCTGATCGGGCGTGACCGTCGCCCCCGCGCCGTCGGTGCGCGGCTGCCCGGTCTCGGTGTAGAACTGAATCGTCGCCGAGTCACGGTCGATGTCGACTACCGCATAGCCGCCGTAACTCCACGTGTCATCGGCGACCGTGTAACAGTCGCTGTTCTGCCACCGCAGATACTTCTGATCGACGGCCTTCGCGGGCGGCACCACGGCCGGACCGGAGACGAGGTTCGGGACGCCCCCATGGCCGGCAATCGCCGTGTACTGCGCGAAGTCGTGATAGTCGCTGCAATCGACCCCCGGCTCATACACCGCGGCGCGGTGCTCGTGACCCCAGATCCACGCCTCGATCCGCTTGCCTCCGAGCGCCTGGCCGACCAGGCTGGCGAGCTTGCTCGTCACCACTTCCCAGGCGCTGAACGGCTGGTGGTGGGTGAGCAGGATCGTGCCCGGACGCCGCTCGGCCGCGACGAGGCCCGACAGCCACTGAACCTGGCTCCCCGCCAGCGACGGCTCGTCGGGATCCGTGTAGGAATCGTCGAGACCCACGAACCGCCAGTGGTCATTGCCAAGGCAGAAGTAGCTGCAGCCGTCCTGCGCCGCATACCGCGTGTCGCCAAGCAGCACCTTGAAGTAACCGTGACCTCCCGAGTACATGTCGTGATTGCCCGACAGCGACCACGATCCCGTTCGCGACCCCGACAGGACCGGCCACAACGGCAGGTAGACGTGCTCGTATTCCTCCTCGGTGCCCGAGTAGTAGGTGTCCCCGAGATGGATCACGTGGCACTCGATCTCGATCGGCGTCGCGTCGAGGATCGCCTTGATCGAACGCGCCACGTTGCGCGCCTGCGGCAGTCCGGTCGCCCAGTCGCCGACGATCACTACGCGCGCGCGATCGCCGAGCGGAACGGTCGGTGGTCGCTTGTCGGCGAACGCGTGCTTGTCCTGCGAGAGGTCTGTGGCCAGCTTCAATAGCGCGGGTTCGATCCACCGAATGTCACACGGGCCGTAGCGCCGCAGCCGGTCCTTGAGCTCATCGATCCAGTGACGCAACCCGCGGTCTGTCGGGGGCAGCTCCCCGGCCTCGATTCCCTGCGCCTCAAAGCAGTACGCGATCACGCTCTGAAACTGGCTCAGCGCGACCTCGGGATGGAGATAGACCGTGGCCGGCGGACGGCTGTGGTCGCCCGGAGCCCGGACCGTCTCGGCGCTCGGAGTCTCGGCTCTGAGCTCCTCGCTGGTGAGCGCGTCGCGGATCGTCTGGTAATCGTCGGCCGGCAGTGTCACGTCCTGCGGCCGCTGCGCACGCTGGCGTTCGAGCTCGTCGAGCTTCGCCAGCAGCTTGTCTGGATCGAGGTCGGAATCTAGGAGATGGTCAGGCATGCCTCAAGGTCCTCACTGGATGTTGCGCCACGTCCTCGGGCTCTCAGGTGGACTGGTGCCGCTCCCGCACCGAAGAGCCTCGCGTAGGTCAACGTGCCGATCATCCCCGGCGCGTGCCGCGCAGTCAAGCGAGCCGATCGCCCCCGGTGCGTGCGCGCAGTCAAGACGCGAAGGTCGAGGACCCCAGCCTCCCTGGCCGTAGGTGCCAATTCCTACCGTTCTCGCATTAAATCGGATTAGAGCTGGCTATATCGATCAATATCTGCACCGCGGTAATGGCGTGTTGTCAGAACTCGATTTGACACACACTCGGAGGGCCCGCTTGTATAAGCTTGCGCAAAGGCACGGGGTTACTAGTACGGCGGGGGCCGGCGCGGTGTTGGGCGCTGGTTCGGGCCGGAACGGGATAGGCGGGGGTTGTGGGCACTACCGACGGCATGTTCAGCTCTATCGAGGGCGGCGCTTGCGAGCGCGGCAAATTGACGGCGACGGACGTCGGCAGATCGCCGCGCGCTGCACCTGTCAGCGTCGCGATCGTCGCGCCGACCCGTCTCTGCCGCGACGGCCTTGCGACGGCGCTCGGCGAAGCCGGGAGCCTCCGGGTCGTCGCTGCGATCTCTGACCGACGCGATGACCTGCTCGCGCTGACCGGATTGCGCCGTGCCGTGATCGTCGTCGATGCCGCCGCCGGGCTGACCACGACGCTTCCGGTGCTGCGGTCGATCCTGGTCGAATGCCGGATCGTCGTGTTCGGCCTGGGCTCCGACGACGATGTACTCGCTTGCGCCCGCCACGATGTCGCCGGATATCTCGACCGCGCGGCGGGGATCGACGAGCTGTTCAGCGCGATCGAGCGCGTGTCGAGCGGCGAGCTGGTCTGCCCGCCGAGCGTGACCTCGGTGCTGATCCGTCAGGTCGGCACGAGCGCCGCGGTCGAGCCAACGCCACGGCGGCTGACGCCGAGAGAGCTCGAGATCATCGCGCTGCTCGAGGAGGGATTGAGCAACAAGCAGATCGCCACGCAGCTGCAGATCGAAGTCGCCACGGTCAAGAACCACGTCCACAACGTGCTCGACAAGCTCGACGTCAAGCGCCGCTCGCAGGCGGCCCGGCGGTGCCG
>DATNKY010000337.1:0-4951 GCA_035603155.1 Solirubrobacteraceae bacterium | reverse complement strand
CGGGTGAGAGGATCCCGGGACAGTTGGGGCCGACAAGCCGGGCGCGGCCGTTCTTGGCGAGCGTGTTGTAGACCCGCAGCTCGTCGTGGGCCGGGATGCCCTCGGTGATGCAGATGATCAGCTCGATCCCGGCGTCCTCGGCTTCGAGGATCGAGTCGGCCGCGAAGCGCGGCGGCACGAACACCATCGCGGTGTTGGCGCCGGCCCTGTCGACCGCCTCGTGAAACGTATTGAAGACCGGGATCCCGTCGACGTCCTGGCCGCCCTTGCCGGGGGTGACGCCGGCCACAACATCGGTGCCGTAGTCGCGGTTTCGAAGCGTGTGAAAGGTGCCCTCCCGCCCGGTGATCCCGGACGTGCACAGGCGGGTCTCGGTCCCGACGAGGATGCTCATCGCATGCCCGCCGCGTCGCTCTCGTGCGTCGCGCTCACGCGTTCTCCACGGCCGCGAGTCCGACGACCTTCTCCGCCGCCCCGTCCATCGTCGACTCCGTGTACACGTTGGGCAGCGCCGCCCGGGCGAGCAGCTCGCGTCCCTCGACGTCATTGGTGCCGTCGAGCCTGACGACGAACGGGACCGTCGGCTCGATCTGGTCAAAGGCCTCGATCAGCCCCTTGGCCACCTCGTCGCCGCGCGTGATGCCGCCGAAGATGTTGAACAGCACCGCCTTGACCTTGGGGTCGGACAGGATCACCTCGACGGCGCTCGTGATCGCCTCGGCGCGCGAGCCGCCGCCTGCGTCGAGGAAGTTGGCCGGCGCGCCGCCCGCCTGGGCGACGACGTCGAGCGTCGACATCACCAGCCCGGCGCCGTTGCCGAGGATCCCGATGTCACCATCGAGCTTGACGTAGGTGAGCCCCCGCTCCTTGGCCATCACCTCCTGGGGGTCCTCGGCCGACAAGTCGCGCAGCTGGGCGTTCTCGGCGTGGCGGAACAGGGCGTTGTCGTCGAGTGTCACCTTGGCGTCGAGCGCGCGGACCTCGCGATCCGGGGTCACGATCAGCGGGTTGACCTCGACCAGCGTCGCCTCCTCGCTCGTGAAGACCTCGTAGAGCTTGGCCAGCATCGCCGCGATGGAGCGCACCACGTCGGCGTCGACGCCGGCCTCGAACGCGAGCCTGCGCCCATGGAAATCCTGGAATCCGAGCAGCGGGTCGACGTGCAGGTGTGCGATCGCATCGGGGTCCTCGTCGGCGACCTGCTCGATGTCCATCCCGCCTTTGGTCGAGAGCAGCACGAGCGGCGCCTTGGCGGAGCGGTCGAAGACGACCGACGCGTAGTACTCGGACGCGATCTGCGACGCACCCTCGATCCACAGCTCGCGGACCGTCAGCCCACGGATGTCCATCCCGAGGATCGCCCGAGCGTGCTGCTCGGCCTCGGCGCGGTCGTTGGCGATCTTGATCCCGCCCAGCTTGCCGCGTCCGCCGATCTGGACCTGAGCCTTGATCGCGCACGGATAACCGATCGCTTCAGCGGCCGCGACGGCCTCCTCGACGGTGCGCGCGGGCTGGCCGGCCGGGACCGGTACACCGTGACGGGCGAACAGCTGCTTGCCTTGATACTCGAGCAGATCCATTCGCTTTTTCACTCTATTGATTCGCCCATCAGCGCAGCATCAGCCCGGGCGAACGGCCACCGAGCGCGCCGCGTCTGACCACCCGTGAGGGCACCGGACCGCAACATGGGCGACCCCCATGGCATCATCATCCACCGATGGCGATCCCGAAGACAGTCACATTTGTCACTTTCGACGTCTACGGCACGCTGATCGACTGGGACACCGGTGCGTTCGACGCGTTCAACGCCGAGGCGCAGCGAGACGGCTTCACGGTCGAGCGCGACGAGCTGATCCCGCTGTTTCACGAGATCCAGCAGCAGATCGAGGCTGGCTCGTATGAGCTGTACGCCGAGGTGCTGCGCCGGACCGCGGTCCAGATCGCAAAGCGGCTCGGATGGCCGCTCGAGCCCTCGCGGTCGGGCTTCCTGCCCGACTCCGTGCAGCGCTGGCAGCCGTTCAAGGAGACGAACCCGGTCCTGGCGAAGATCGCCAAAAACCACAAGGTCGGCCTGATCTCGAACATCGACGACAAGCTGCTTGGCCAGACACGGCGCCACATCCCGCTCGATTTCGACCTCGTGGTCACCGCCCAGCAGGTCCGTTCCTACAAGCCCGACCCGGCGCACTTCACGGAGTGCGAGCGCCGGATCGGCTCAAAGAAGGGCTGGGTCCACGTGGCGGCCAGCTATTACCACGATGTCGAGCCGTGCCTGAAGAAGAAGATCCCGATCATCTGGGTCAACCGCAACAAGCAGCAGCTCGAGCCCGGCCAGAAGAAGCCCGACGCCGAGGTCGCGAGCCTGCGCGACGCGGCGAAGCTGCTCGGCGTCACCTGATCGCGATCGGGCGCCAGCGCCAGCAGCCGCGAGTAGGCAGCCGGAGCCGATGCGAGTAGTCGCGCTCGATACCGACGTGATCGTGTTCGTCTCCGACGTCTGGCAGACGACCTGCACGGCCGTCCGCGCCGGCGACGAGGGCTTCGTGCTCGACTCGCCGGTTTATCCGGAGGAGCTACGGGCGCTGCCCGATGTCCTCGAGCGGGCCGGCTTTCCCGTTTCGGGCCTACTCGCCACGCATTCCCACTGGGACCACCTGTTGGGACGGCTCGCGTTCCCCGAGGCCGCGCTCGGGTGTCCGGAGTCGACGGCGGAGCGCATGGCAGCCGAGCCGGGCGAGGTGCAGCGCCGGTTGCGCGACTTCGATGCCGACCACTACGTGCAGCGTGACCGGCCGCTGTCGCTCGGCGCGGTGCAATCGCTGCCGGTGCCGGGCAAGGTCGAGCTCGGGCAGTCGCGCGAGCTCGAGCTCCACGAGGCGATTGGCCACGCCGGCGACGGCGCCGCCTACTGGCTGCCGTGGCTCGGCGTGCTCGCCTGCGGCGACTATCTGTCGCCGGTGGAGATCCCGATGCTGACGCCGGAGGGGTCGATCGATGCCTACCGCGAGACGCTGCTGCGACTCGGCGAGCTGGCGCGGGGCGCGAGCTGGGTGATCCCGGGCCACGGAGCGCCACTCGACGCTGAGCGCGCGACCGAGATCCTCGAACAGGACACGGTCTACATCGAGCAGCTGGCGAACGAGCCCGACGCAGCCGCGCTGCCGACGTCGCGTTCGAGCGCGGCCCAGAAGCGCATCCACGAGACGAACCTGACGCTGCTCTCTGCCTAGCCTCGCCCGCGGCGCGGACCGCGAACCTGCGCTCGGCTTGCCAGACTGGCCTCCAGGGTGACCAAGCAGCGCGATCCGTCCGGGGGGCTCGAGCGCAGCGACGAGAGCCGTCGCCCCGGCGATCCGATCGCCCGCCGCGAGTTGAGCTCGCCGTGGGAGGCGCAGACGCCGTGCGTGCTGTGGCTCACCGGAATCTCCGGATCCGGCAAGTCGACGATCGCCAATCTGGTCCATGCCGAGCTCAACCGGCGAGGCCACCCCGCCTACGTCCTCGACGGTGACAGCATCCGGCGCGGACTGAGCTGCGATCTGGGCTTCACCGACGCGGACCGGGTCGAGAACGTCCGGCGCGTCGCTGAAGTCGCGCGGCTGATGGTCGATGCCGGCCTGATCGTGATCGTCGCGTTCATCTCTCCGTTTGAGAGCGGCCGCCAGATGGCGCGCTCTCTGCTCGGCGATCACGGGTTTTACGAGGTGTTCATCGATGCTCCGCTGGCGGTCGCCGAGGCCCGCGACCCGAAGGGGCTCTATCGCCGAGCGCGAAGCGGCGAGCTGCACAATTTCACCGGCATCGACTCAACGTACGAGCCGCCCGCGACTCCCGACCTCCACCTCGAGACAGTGACGATGTCGCCCGCCGACGCCGCGGACGCTGTGGTCGAGCTGCTCGAGCGCGAGGGCTTCGTCCCGCGCACCTGAGTCTCACTGCGTCCGGTCAACGATGGGGTTCGGCGAATACACCCTGCGGCGACCGCGGCCGGCGAGCTCCAGCGAGCCCCGCGCTCGCGAGCTCTTCGCCATGAGATCGCCGGCTCTACTCTGACCGGCATGCGGAAGGTGCTCTTCACCGGCATGTCGGGAACCGGAAAGTCCGGCGCGCTGATCCTCGCCGCGCTCGCGGCGATCGGACTGGGAATGACGCTGGCCGCGGGAGCCAGCGGCCACACTGCAACCGGAGGTCACCGTCACGGCTCGCATGCCAAGCAGAGCCCAGTCACGCTCGAGTGGGTCGGAGACATTGCGCTAAGCACGCAGCGCGGGCTTCCTCCCGGTGGTGTTGCGCGCGCACTCGAGCCGGTCGCGCCGCAGCTGCACGATGCGCAGCTGACGCTCGGCAACCTCGAGGGCACCCTGTCAACTGGAGGTATCTCCAAGTGCGGTCCGGGCTCGATCGGCGGCGGCACGTGCTTTGCGTTCCAGGCGCCGCCTTCCACGGCGCACCAGCTGCACCGGCTGGGCTTCGGGTTGGTCAATCAGGCCAACAACCACTCCGAGGACTACGGGCCGTCTGGGCGCGCGCAGACGCTGAATGCGCTGCGAGCGGCGGGCATCGCACAGACGGGGCTGCCAGGAGAGATCACCCGGCAGACGGTCGGTGGCGTCCGGGTTGCGTTCCTCGGGTTCGCCCCGTACAGCTATGACGCAAACCTGCTCGACATCCCGGGCGCGCAGGAACTGGTGCGGCGCGCGCGCCGCAGCGCCGCGATCGTGGTGGTCATCATCCACGCCGGAGCGGAAGGGGCCGACCAGCTGCACACGCCGAGAGGCACGCAGTTCTACCTCGGTGAGAATCGCGGCAACGCACGCGCGTTCGCTCACGCGGTGATCAACGCCGGCGCGTCGGTCGTCTTCGGGTCAGGGCCGCACGTCATCCGAGGGATCGAGCGCTACCGGGGACATCTGATCTCCTATTCGCTGGGCAACTTCGTCGGCTACCACAC
>DATNKY010000326.1:0-4323 GCA_035603155.1 Solirubrobacteraceae bacterium | reverse complement strand
CGCGCGAACGGCGTCGCAGGCCGGGCGCCCGTTCACCCAGGCCCTGGCCCTCCCCGGGCTGTCGGTGATCGCCGAGCACAAGCGTCGCTCCCCGTCGGCCGGGCTGATCCGAGAAGAGGTCGCGCTGCACGACGTGGTCGGCGCCTACGAGCGCGGCGGCGCGGCGGCGCTCTCGATCCTCACCGAGGAGCACAGCTTCGGCGGCTCGCTCGCCGACCTCGAGCTGGCGCGGCGCAGCACCGGCCTCCCGGTCCTGCGCAAGGATTTCGTCATCGATCGCTACCAGCTCGCCGAGGCCCGGGCGGCCGGCGCCGACGCGGTGCTGCTGATCGTCGCCGCGCTCGAGGGCGATCTGCTGCCCGAGTTGTTTGCGCAGGCGACCGCGGTCGGCCTCGAGGTGCTCGTCGAGGTCCACGACGGGGCCGAGCTCGAGCGTGCCGCGGCGCTGCGCGCGCCCGTGATCGGGATCAACAACCGCGATCTGACCACGCTGAAGGTCGACACCGAGCGCACGTTCGAACTGCTCCCCGCGGTGTCGGGCGGGACGATTGTGGTCGCCGAGTCGGGCTTTCGCACGCGCACGGAGCTCGACCGCCTCGCGGACGCCGGCGTCGATGCGGTGCTCATCGGCGAGGCCCTGATGCGCGCGCCCGATATCGAGACCGCGTGCGCGCAGCTGACCGGACGCGGGCGCTGAGCCCCGTTCGTACGATGGTAGGAGTGGATACGCAGGCCACCAAGATCAAGTTCTGCGGGCTTACGAGCCCCGAGGACGCGGCGCTCGCCGTGCAGGCGGGCGCATGGGCGTTGGGGATGATCCTCTGGCGCGGAAGTCCGCGGCGCTGCGAGCTCGACGTCGCGGCCGAGATCGCCGCCGCTCACAGGCGCCGAGTCGAGCTGGTAGGGGTGTTCGTCAATCCGACGCTCGACGAGGTCGCGCGCGCCGCCGACGCCGCGGGTTTCACGATCGTCCAGCTGCACGGCGACGAGGGCCCCTCGTTCTGCTCCGAGGTGGCGCGGCGCACCGGTTGCCGGGTGATCAAGGCTTCCCGCGTACGCAGCGGCGCCGATATCCAGGCGCTGATGCCGTTTCACACCGACTATCACCTGCTCGACAGCCACGTCACGGGCGTCCCGGGAGGTACGGGCGAGACATTCGCCTGGGAGCTCGCCCGCGCCCATACCGGTCCGATCCCGATGATCCTGTCCGGCGGCTTGACGGCCGACAACGTCGCCGAGGCGATCGCCGCTACGCGGCCGTTCGCGGTCGACGTCGCGAGCGGCGTCGAGGCCGCCCCCGGGCGTAAGGACCCGGCCAAGCTCGAGGCGTTCGCGGCGGCGGTCGCCGCGACCACCGCCGGCTCTGAGACGGTGAGCGCGGCGTGAGCGAGCACCGGTTCGGCCCCTATGGGGGCCAGTACGTCCCCGAGACGCTGATGCCGGCACTGGCCGAGCTCGAGCTCGCGTGGTCAAGCGCGCGCGAGGATGACGGCTACCGCTCCGAGCTCGCCGCGATGCTGCGCGACTACGTCGGCCGGCCCTCGCCGCTGTACCTCGCGCCGAGGCTCAGCGAGGCCGCCGGCCACCCGGTCTACCTCAAGCGCGAGGACCTCAACCACACCGGCGCGCACAAGATCAACAACGCGCTCGGCCAGGCGCTGCTCGCCAGGCGGATGGGCAAGCGGCGGATCATCGCCGAGACCGGCGCCGGCCAGCACGGCGTCGCGTCGGCGACCGCGTGCGCGCTGCTCGACCTCGAGTGCGTCGTCTACATGGGCACCGAGGACATGCGCCGCCAGAAGCCCAACGTCGAGCGGATGGGCTTGCTCGGCGCGCGGGTAGAGCCCGTCGAGGCCGGCGCTCGGACGCTCAAGGAGGCGGTCTCGGCCGCGATCCGCGACTGGGTCTCGAACGTCGGGACCAGCCATTACATCATCGGCTCGTGCGTCGGCCCGGCCCCGTACCCGGCGCTCGTGCGCGATCTGCAGCGCGTGATCGGCGACGAAGCACGGGCACAGGTGCTCGAGCATGCCGGCCGTCTTCCCGCGCGCGTGATCGCCTGCGTCGGGGGTGGCTCGAACTCGATCGGGATCTTCACGCCGTTCGTCGACGATCCCGAGGTCGAGCTGATCGGCGTCGAGGCGGCGGGCGAGGGAATCGAGACCGGCCGCCACGGGGCGCCGCTGACCGCCGCCGGGCTCCCCGGCGTGCTGCACGGCTCCTACTCCGCGATCATGCAGGACGAGGACGGCCAGATCCTGCAGGCCCATTCGATCTCGGCCGGCCTCGACTACCCCGGCAGTGGCCCCGAGCACGCGTGGCTGCGCGACCGCGGACGCGCGCGATACGTGGCGGTCACCGACGCCGACGCCCTGCGCGCGTTCGCCGCCACCGCCAGGCTCGAGGGCATCATCCCCGCGCTCGAGAGCGCCCACGCGCTCGCCTGGGTGCTCGCCAACCCGGACAGCGAACTCGACCTCGTCTGCCTCTCCGGGCGTGGTGACAAGGATCTCGCCGAGGCGCTCGCCCGGCTGGACGCCGATGACCTCCCCGACCGGGCTTGAGCCGCTCAGCCGATGACCGCTGCGACCGGGCTCGAGCTGATCGCCGAGGCGTTCGCCCGCGTCCGCGCCGACGGCCGCCGCGCGGCGTTGATGCCCTACCTGATGGGCGGCTTCCCGACGCTCCCGGCATCGCGCGAGATCGGCCTCGCGTACGCTCGCGGCGGCGCTGATCTGGTCGAACTCGGCGTTCCGTTCTCCGATCCGCTGGCGGACGGTCCCGTGATCCACGCGGCCGCGACCGCGGCGCTCGATGCAGGCGCGACCTTGCCGGCCGTGCTCGAAGTCGGCCGGGCGATCGCCGAGCACGTCCCGGTCGTGCTGATGTGTTACGCGAACCCGATCTTCGCCCGCGGTCTCGAGCGGTTTGTCGATGGTCTCGTGTCGGCTGGCATCAGCGGCCTGATCGTCCCCGATCTGCCGCTCGAGGAGTCCGGTGACGCGCTCGCGGCGTGCGACGCACGCGGGATCGCGCTCGTGCCGCTCGTCGCCCCCACCACCCCCGTCGACCGGCTCGCAAGCATCGGTGCGCTGGCCCGCGGGTTTCTGTACGCGGTCTCGGTGACCGGCACGACCGGCGAGCGGACCGCGGTCGACGGCGGCCTGGAGGTGCTCGTCAAGCGCGCCGCGGCCCACACCGAGGTGCCGGTCGCGGTCGGGTTCGGGATCGCCACGCCGGAGCAGGCCGCCGCGGCTGCGGCCGCCGGTGCCGATGGGGTGATCATCGGCTCGCGGCTTGTCCGCGCGGCCGGGGACGCGCCCGAGCCCGCCGCCGCCGTCGCGGACCTCGTCGGCGCGTTCTCCGCCGCTCTGTCCCCGCCGAGCCGAGTCGCAAAGTAAGATCCTGCGGCGATGGGCCTGATTCTCACTGCCACCGCCGGCCTCTGCATCTGGATCGTGATCTGGTCACTGGGCGTCAGCGGACTCGACGCGATCCTGATCACGATCGCGATGGTGCTGATCGCGATCGGCGTCCGGAACCTGCTTCCGTTCCTGTCCGGCCGGCGGGATTAGTCCGGGCGACGTGGATGCGCGCTCGGCTGCTGGGCAGGACCAGCGTGGTCTGGCTATCCGCTTGCGCGGCGATCGCGCTCGCGGGCTGTTCGACTAACGCCAAGGGCGGCGCCTCGACGGTCACCGTCAGCGGCAGCACGCTGACCGTCTACGCCAGCCAACCGCCCGGCGGCTCTGGCGGCCAGGAGGCATCAGACATGCTCCACGCCGAGGCGCTCGCACTCCAGCACGCCGGCGGCAAGGCGGGCAGGTACGACGTCAAGCTCACGCCGGTGGACGGCCATGAGCTGTCTGACAACGCCCGGACGGCGATCGAGAACAAGACGTCGATCGCCTACCTCGGGGAGCTACAGCCGGGCACGTCCCAGATCTCGGTCGAGATCACCAACCAGCAGGGGCTGCTGGTGATCAGCCCCGCCGACACCGCGGTCTACCTGACCCAGCCGGTGCCGCCGCCGGTCTCGACCTCGCCGTCGTCCTACTACCCGTCCCGATCCACCTACAACGAGACGTTCGCGCGCGTGGTCCCAAACTCGGGCACCGAGGCGAAGGCGATCGTCGCCGAGATGCAGGCCCAGGGCGTCTCACGCCTTGACGCTTCCAGCGACGGAAGCACATATGGCGCAGCGACCGCCGAGGAGGTTGTCCGGGATGCGAAGGCCGCCGGCCTGTCCCTCGTCAACAGCGCGTCTGGCGCCGACGGCGTGTTCTACGGCGCGAGCGTCGTGAGCCCCGCGTCGCGGACGGC
>DATNKY010000443.1:0-11283 GCA_035603155.1 Solirubrobacteraceae bacterium | reverse complement strand
CCCGACACGCCGCTCGAGGAGCTTGCCGGAGAGCTCGCGAGCTGAGCCTGCGCCGTTCAGATCCACCGCTGCGCGAGCTCGCCAACCCACGCCGATGCCCGTTCCGGCTCGCCCGGAGGGGACTCGACGAGCACCAGCTCGGTGACGCCGAGCCGCTCTAGTGCGTCCCGGTCCGAGGGCTGAGAGCCGGGTACCGCTACCGCGATTGACAGCTCGCCCGGGTCGCGCCCGACTCGCGCGCACTGGCGGCGCAGGGTCGTGATCCGGTCATCGACGGCAGCGACGCTCTCGAGGTTGAAGCCGTACCAGCCGTCGCCGTGCGCGGCCACGCGCGCCAGCGCCGGATCGCTGTTGCCGCCGAACACGATCGGCAAGCGCCGGTCGCGGACCGGCTTGGGGTACACGCGAATCGAGTCAAAGTCGACGAATCGACCGGCGAACGAGGCTGAGTCCTCGCGCCACACCGTACGGATCGCCTGCGCGTACTCGACTGTGCGGGCGGCCCGGTCGGCGAACGGCACGCCGAGTGCGTCGAACTCCTCGCGCGACCAGCCGATCCCGACGCCGAGCGCCAGCCGGCCGCCGGACAGCAGGTCGAGCGACGCGGCCTGCTTTGCGATCAGGACCGGATTGTGCTCCGGTAGCAGCAGGATCCCGGTGGCGAGCGGGATCGTGCTCGTCGCGGCGGCGGCGAAGCTCAGGCAGATGAACGGGTCAAGCCAGTCCACATCCGCCGGGACCGGAATCTCGCCCGCGTCGTTGTACGGGTAGCGCGACGCCGAGCGGTCGACCATCACGACGTGCTCGCCGGCCCAGAGGGTCGCAAAGCCCGCCCGCTCGGCGGCGTGCGCGACCTCCTCGATCACCTCGGGGCGGGCGCCAGAGCCGATCCCGAGGGCGTGCAGCCCGACCCGCATCGGCTACGGCGCCGCGCGAGTCTCGGCGCCTGATGGAGGGTCGGGGCCGGCCGTTGGAGGCTGCGCCGCCCGCACACCGTCGGCGATCGCGCGCGCCACGACCTTTGCGGCGGCGGATTCGACTGCGTCATACGAGGCCTCCACAGCGCCGGTCGCGAGGCAGAACAGCGTGTCGCCGTCATACATCGTCCGCGACGGCCGGATCGCTCGAGCGATCCCGTCCTGGGCCACCGTCGCGACACGGTTGGCCTGGTCCTTGGTCAGCGCCGCGTCGGTCAGCAGCGCTCCGACGGTCGTGTTGGCGCCCGCGAACAGGGGCGCCGGCCGGCTCCACGCGGTGTGCTCGACGACCCATTCGTGGCGCTCGTCATCCCAGACACCGCCGACGCTGTTGGTGACGATGGCGGCGGTGACGGTCGCGGCGTCAGCGCAGGCCGACGCCACCCCGAAGCCGCCGGGCCGGACCAGGGACGGGGCACCGCCCTTCGCGACCGTCGCGCCGGTGCCCGCGCCCACAGCGCCGACGGCCGGCTCGGGGGTCGCGGCTACGCACGCCGCGTACCCCGCCCGGCGGTCGGGACGGGCCTTCGGGTCGCCGTTGGCGAGGTCGAAGATCACAGCTCCGGCGACGATCGGCACACGCACCGACGCGAGCGCGTAACCGACGTCGCGCTCCTCGAGGTACTGCATCACGCCTCCGGCGGCATCGAGGCCGAACGCGCTGCCGCCCGTCAACAGGATCGCGTGCGCCCGCTCGACCAGCGTTCCGGGGCGCAAGGTGTCCGAGCTCAGCGTCGACGCAGCCGCGCCGCGTACGTCCACGCCCGCGACGGCACCCGCAGGGGCGAGGATCACGGTGCACCCCGTGCGGCCGACGGGGTCGGCCCAGTGCCCGACGAGTACGCCTTCTGGGAGCCGCTGTCCTTCGTCCGCGGACGCTGCCATAACCGTCCCGGCACGCTACCTCAAACGGGCCATGGACCCGATCGGCGATCTACGTCACAATTGCGCAACATGATCGGGGGCGAACACGTCGACGTGCTGATCGTCGGCGCCGGGGTGTCGGGCGTCAACGCGGCCTGCAGGCTCCAGGAGCGCTGTCCCGACAAGACGTTCGCGATCCTCGAGGCGCGCGACGTGATCGGCGGCACGTGGGATCTGTTCCGGTTTCCGGGGATCCGCTCTGATTCCGACATGTTCACGCTCTGCTACCCGTTCCGCCCGTGGAAGGGGGCAAGGGCGATCGTCGACGGCCCGGAGATCCTCGATTACGTGCGTGAGACCGCGCGCGAACACGCGATCGACCGGCGGATTCGCTTCCACCATCGCGTCGTCGGCGCGCGCTGGTCGTCGGCCGACGCGCGCTGGACCGTGGACGTCGAGCGCTCGGACACCGGCGAGAGCTCCTCGATGACCGCCGGCTTTCTGTTCTCGTGCACGGGCTACTACCGCTACGACGAGGGCTACACGCCCGCGTTCGAAGGGCTCGAGCGGTTCGGCGGGGAGATCGTGCACCCGCAGTTCTGGAGCGACGAGATCGACCACGACGGTAAGCGCGTGGTGGTGATCGGCAGTGGCGCGACCGCCGTGACGCTCGTCCCGGCGCTTGCGCAACGCGCGTCTCACGTGACGATGCTCCAGCGCTCGCCGAGCTACATTCTGTCGCTCCCGGCGGTCGATCCGGTCGCGGGGCTGCTCGGGCGGATCTTGCCCGCGCGGTCCGCGTACAGGCTCGTGCGCTGGAAGAACGTCGGGATGACGGTCGGGATCTACGGTCTGAGCAAGCAGCGCCCGGAGACGATGAAGCGGCTGCTGCGCGGACTGGCGGCCCGACAGCTGCCGGACGGGTACGACGTGGACCGTCACTTCCAGCCCAGCTACGACCCGTGGGATCAGCGCCTGTGCCTGGTCCCCGACGGGGATCTGTTCAAGGCGATATCGGACAACCGGGTCTCCGTGATGACCGATCAGATCGAGTCCTTCACCGAGACCGGAGTGGCGCTCGCGTCGGGCTCCGAGCTGGACGCCGACATGATCGTCACGGCCACGGGACTGAAGATGGTGCCGTTCGGGGCCATCTCGCTCAGCGTCGACGGGATCGCCGTCGACCTGCCCGAGTCGCTCGTCTACCGGGGCATGCTGGTCACCGGGATCCCGAACATGGCGTTCGCGTTCGGATACGTCAACCAGTCGTGGACGCTCGGATCCGATCTCGCCTGCCAGCAGGTCTGTCGGCTGCTGAACCACATGGACGAGCGAGGTTACGCATCCTGCACGCCGCGGCGGCCGGATGACGTCGAGGGATCGCTGCCGTTCGCCGAGCTGACGTCGGGCTACATAATGCGCGCGATCCACGAGTTCCCGCGCCAGGGCGAGGGGAGTCCCTGGCGGCGCAAACAGAACTACATCGATGACTGGCGCTCGTCGCGCCGCATTTCGGTCGACGATGATGCGCTCATCTACTCGACGGCCGTCGGCGCGCCGACGGCCGCCTCTTCCGAGATCGCGGCCTAGTCAGACCCGACCTCGGTGTCTGACCGGCCATATGTTCCGGTTAGCCACCGAGGTGCCGCTCACTGAGCGGCTCTCGCGCCGCTCAGCCTGCAGCCTCAGCCGGCCTTGGCGAGCTCGGGCTCGACCGTGCGCGGCCGTGACCGCCCGGCCGGGATCAGCAGTCCGGCGATCATGCACACGACCAGGAATCCCGTCGCCATCAGGTAGCTGGCCGTGAAGCCGCTCACGGTCGGGAGTCCGTGCGCGGTGTTGTCGGCGATCAAAGTGGCCGTCAGCTGCCCGCCGAGGGCTCCGCCGAGCGTGCGCATGACGGTGTTCATCCCGCTCGCGACGCCGGTCTGAGTGGGCGGGACGGCCTGCACGATCAGGTTGCCCAGCGCGGCGAACGCGAGCCCGATCCCGACGCCGAGCAGGGCCGCCGAGATCAGCATCTGGTACGGGTGGTCGTGGGCGGCCGCGGCGTACCCGAATGCGACCGCGGAGACCCCGGCGCCGGCGACGAGCGCGGCCTTGGAGCCGAACCGGTACGCGACTCGGCCGGCGAGCGTTCCGAGCAGCGTCATCGTCGCCGCCGAGGGGAGCAGGTAGAGGCTCGAGACGACGATCGAGGCGCCGAACCCGAACCCGGTGCTCGCGGGCAGTTGCGCGAACTGCGGGAAGACGATGAACGACGAGTACAGGCCGGCACCGAGCAGGAAGGCGGCCAAATTGGTCGTCCAGACGCCGCGGATTCGCATCATCTTCATGTCGATCAGGGGCACATCGCTGCGCAGCTCGACCATCACCCAGAGCGCGCAGAAGAGGGCACCGATCAGGAACAGCGCGATCGTCTTGCCCGAGAGCCATCCCCAGACCGTGGTCTGGGCGACCGCGATCAGCACAGCGCAGATGCCGATGCTCATCAGCGCGGCGGCGAGCCAGTTGATCCGGCCCGGCGACCGCACCGGGGACTCAGGGATGTAGCGCCAGGTGCAGAATGCGCCCAGCAGCGTCAGCACCAGCGGGATCCAGAACAGCCAGTGCCACCCGAGGTGCTGGTCGATCAGCGCACCCACGACGAGCCCCAAGCCCCCTCCGATCCCGAGGATCGAGGACATCAGGCCGATGCTCCCGGCGACCCGCTCGGGCGGGAACTCATCGCGCGTGATCGAGAACGCGAGCGGGAAGATGCCGCCGCCGGCGCCCTGGATGACGCGCGCGACGATCAACATGTCGAGCGACTGCGAGACGGCGGCGAGCAGCGTCCCGGCGGCCAGCACGAGCAGCGTCCACAGCAGCAGCCGCTCCTTGCCGTAGATGTCGCCGAGCCGGCCGATGATCGACGTAGCCACCGACGCCGACAGCAGAAAGCCGGTCAGCAGCCACGTGACGCTCGTCTCGCTGGCGTGGAAATCGCGCTGAAACGACGGCAGCGCCGGAATCACGGCGGAGCTCAGGACGGCATACGCGAGGCCGGCGAGCGACAGGACCGCGAGGATCAGGTTCGGATTAACCCGCTCGGACTCTCGCGAGTGCCCGGTCATGGCCCGTACGGTACCGACCGGCGTGGAGTGGTCAGGGCGCGGCTTCAGTCCCCTCTTCTGAAAGGTAGATCAGGGTCGCCTTGACTCGCCGGCTGACATCCTGCGTCTCGGGCAGGTTGAGCTTGGAGAAGATCGAATTGACGTGCTTCTCGACGGCGCGCTTGGTCAATACCAATGACTCGGCGATCGCGCCGTTGCTCTTGCCGGCCGCAATCTCTGCCAGCAGCTGTCGTTCGCGCGGCGTCAGCTCGGACAGGCGTGACGTCGAGGCACGCGAGCGGGCCTCGATCAGCACGTCGACGATCATCGGGTCGATCACCGAATCGCCGCGGGCGACGGTCTTGATCGCGCCGATCAGCTCGTCGCGGTTGCGGATCCGCTCCTTGAGCAGGTAGGCGCGGCGGCTCGAGCCCTGATCGAGGAGCGCCAGGGCATACGAGGGCTCGGCGTACTGGCTGAGGACGACGACGCCGACGTCGGGATGAGTCTCCCGCAGGCGGGCGGCGACGCGAATGCCCTCGTCGGCGCCGGAAGGAGGCATCCGGATGTCGGTCACGACCACGTCCGGATCCCAGGTCGCGATCGCCGTCTGGAGCTCCTTACCGTTGCTGCAGACCGCGGCGAGCTCGACCTCGGGCGCCGCGCTGAGCGAGGCGGTCAGGAACTCGCGGATCACATAGGCGTCTTCCGCGATGACGACGCGAATCGGGCGCTCGCGGTCACCCTCTGTCCCAGCCGATGGCGGCGTCGCGAGGGTCGAGCGCTCGCCGTTTGGCTCGCGACTAGCGGCCATCGCGAGCGGTCAGGTGGGACTTGTTTGTCATCCGGGCTGGTCGCGCCACACTGTACCGGGATTGTGACAATCGGCAGGCCTGGCACGCGCCACGCGGACGTCCTCTCGATCGGTCAACGTCGTGTCAACGTCTGGTCAACGTCCTGTCGATGGGTCAACGTCCTGTTGACCTTGGCGCAATCCCCGCTTGCTACGGTTCGCGTGGGGTTGAAAGCCAACGTGTTGTGTGCAGATGCAGAGTCACCGATCGCTGGGCAAGGGGCCGTCTGTCGGGATGAGCAGCAAGATCGCCGCTGATAGCAAGCAGACCCGAACCGCCGAGCCGGTGACCAGAGTGCATAAGCAATCGACTGCAGCAGAACGCGATCGGTTCGAGCCGGCGTCGTCCGCTGCGCGACTGCGGCGTGAGAAGACCGACCTCGAAGCGCGATTGGCCGCGACCAGGTCCGACCTGGCCTCGACGAGGGCTGATCTTGCGACGACCAGGGCCGACCTTGCCGCATCGCGAACGCGTCTCGTCGACGCGGCCTACGCGGAGCGTCAGCGGATCGAGCGCGACCTCCACGACTCGGTCCAACAGCAGCTCGTAGGCGTCCGGATCAAACTCGAGCTCGCCTCCGAGGAAGTCGGGCGCGAGCCGGCTGCCGGGCGACGGATGATCGATTCGATCGGTCGCCAGATGGACGAGGTGCTCGAAACGCTCCGTTCGCTGGCCCGCGGCATCTACCCCGCCGTGTTGCACGAACGCGGGTTGGGCGAGGCGCTCAAGTCCGCCGGCCGGCGCTCGCCGTCGCCGGTGTCGGTCCGCGTCACGGGGATCGGCCGGCATGCCAGCGAGGTCGAGATCGCCGTCTACTTCAGCTGTCTGGAGGCGATGCAGAACGTCGCCAAGCACGCGGGGCGGGACACCGAGGCGGTCATCCGCCTGTGGCGCGACTCGCGGCGCCTGTGGTTCGAGGTGACCGACCACGGACGGGGCTTCGACCCCGACACCGTGCCACGCCCGAACGGGCTCGTGAACATGCGAGATCGGGTCGAGGCGGTCGGCGGGATGCTGACGATCACGTCGAGCGATGGTCACGGCTGCGCGGTCCGTGGTTGGGTTCCGGCTCGGTAGCGCGAGATGCGCGCTCGCATCAGGAACTCCGGCAGCCGCGGCACGCCAATCCGCCCCCGGCGCTCACGGCCGGCCGGACTGACGCTGATCGCGGCCACGTGTCTGATCGCGGCCGTGCTGCTGAGCGCATGCGGTAGTAGCAAGCCGTCGTACTGCTCGTCGGTCAGCAACCTCGAGAAGTCCGTCGGGGATCTCAAGGGCGTGAACGTGGTCTCGTCCGGAACCAGCGGTCTGTCCTCGGCCCTGCAGAAGGTGCAGAGCAGCGCCAAAACGGCCGTCAGCGACGCGAAGAGCGACTTCCCGACCGAGACCACCGACGTGACGAACTCGCTCTCGGCCCTGTCGAACTCGGTCAAGCAGATCTCGGGGACCCCATCCGCCGGAGCGATCGCCCAGATCGCGACACAGGTGAGCGCCAGCGTGAGCGCGATCCAGAACTTCGTCAGCGCGACGAAGTCGAAGTGCAGCTGACGGGTCTCACGCGGCTGACGGACCGTATCGTCGGAGCCGGTTTGATCGCGCCGTTGCCGGACGACATCATCTCGGGCTCCCAAGGCTCGCCAGTCACCGCCGTCACGTGGCTCGGACACGCGACCGCTCTGATCGAGATCGGCGGCGTGAAGCTGCTGACCGATCCGACCCTCCGCGGGCACATCGGGCCGCTGGTCCGGATCGCGCCTCCGGTGCAGGCCGACGCGATCGGGCGCGTCGATTGCGTGCTGCTGTCACATCTGCACGCGGACCACACGCACCTGTCATCGCTACGAGCCGTCGGTCGTCACACCCCGATCGTCGCGCCGCGTCGGGCTGGCGCGTGGCTCGCCCGTCACGGGCTGACATCGGTCTCGGAGCTCGCGCCGGGCGACGAGACCACCGTCTCAGGCGTGCGCGTGGCCGCGACGCCGGCGGCACATGACCGGCGCCGGCACCCGCTCGGGCCCGGTGCCGAGCCCGTCGGGTATCTGATCGGTGGTCCGCGGGCGGTCTATTTCGCGGGCGACACGGATCTGTTTGGAGGGATGGCCGATCTGCGCGGTTCGGTCCATGTCGCGCTGCTGCCGGTCGCGGGGTGGGGTCCGAAGCTCGGCCCCGGCCACCTAGACCCCGAGCGCGCCGCTAGAGCGGCTGCGTCGATCACCCCCTCTGTTGCGATCCCGATCCACTGGGGGACATTCGCGCCCGGGTGGCACCTCCGGCGCCCGGCCGATCCGCGGCGCCCGGCGCGCGAGTTCGATCGGCTCGCCCGGCGGTACGCGCCGTCGGTACAGGTTCGAATCCTGGTACCCGGGCAACGGACGGAGCTGTAGGCTGGCTGACCCAATACCGCGCGTCGAGCGCACAAAACGCCCTCCGGCGACCAGTCACCCAGTTGGGATGATGTACCGAGAGGGGGCATTCGGAAGGATCGTGGGCCATGGTCAGCGTTACAAAGAGGGATCCAACCGCGCCGCTGCCGCACCTGACGGTGGCCGAGCGCGTTGCGCGTGGCAAGGCAGCCCGTGCCGAGGTACCGCGCTCGAGCCACGCGCTGTTCGAGCGTCCCCCAGATCGCGTGGGGCCGCTCGAGCTGCTCGAACGCCAGGCAGAGGCGCGGGTGCCGGAATTGGTCCCGATCCGTTACGGGCGGATGCTCGTCTCGCCGTTCACCTTCTACCGTGGCGCGGCCTTGATCATGGCCCAGGACCTCGCCTCGACCGCTCGCTCGGGGCTCACCGTCCAATGTTGCGGGGACGCCCACCTGTCGAACTTCGGCGTGTTCGCCTCTCCCGAGCGCCGGCTCGTGTTCGACATCAATGACTTCGACGAGACGCATCCCGGACCATGGGAGTGGGACGTCAAACGGCTCGCAGCGAGCATGCTGATCGCGGCTCGAGACAACGGCTTCAGCGTCCCCGATCAGGAACGGATCGTGCTCGCCAACGTCGGTCAGTACCGGACGGCGATGCGCGACTTCGCGTCCCAAGCGAACCTCGACGTCTGGTACGCGAAGCTCGACATCGAGCAGCTGCTGTCCGAGCGCGAAGCCGAGTTGGCCCCGCGGCAGGTCAAGCGCACCCGCAAGACGCTCGCCAAGGCGCGCACCCGCGACAGCATGTCGGCGTTCGAGAAGCTGACAGAGGAGCGCGACGGCGAGATCCGGATCGTCGACCAGTCACCGCTGATCGTGCCGCTCGACGTATTCGTATCGGGCGACGGGCGCGACGAGATGCTCAATTGGCTGCATTCGATGATCCGCGTCTACAGATCGTCGCTCGAGCACGACCGTCGCGTGCTGCTCGAGGAGTACGAGCTGGTCGACTTCGCTCGCAAGGTCGTCGGCGTCGGCAGCGTCGGCACGCGAGCGTGGATCGCGCTGTTCATGGGACAGGACGGCAGCGACCCGCTGTTCCTGCAGCTCAAGGAGGCCGAGGCGTCGGTGCTCGAGGAGTTCCTGGTGCCGAGCGAGTTCTCCAACCACGGCCAGAGGGTGGTGACGGGACAGCGGTTGATGCAGGCGGCGAGTGACATCTTCCTCGGCTGGATCCACATCCCCGCGGGCATGGACGGCCGGCCGCGCGATTTCTACGGCCGCCAGCTGCGCGACTGGAAGGGCTCGGCCGAAATCGAGCAGCTGGCGCCGGACGGGCTCGAGACGTACGGCAGGCTCTGCGGGTGGACGCTCGCCCGGGCCCACGCGCGCAGCGGCGATCGAGTGGCGATTGCCTCCTACCTCGGCAGTGGCATGAACTTCGACCGCGCGATCGTGGAGTTCTCGAAGGCCTACGCGGAACAGAACGACCGCGACTACAAGGAGTTGCAGGACGCGGCCAACGCGGGCAAGATCGTGGCTGAGACGGGGCTCTGAGCCGGTCGGAGGTGGAGGATGGCGCGAAGGCTTTGGGCGCTCGCGAGCCTGCTCTTGGTGGCCGGTTCGTTCGTGGTCGCGTGCATCATCGCGGTCTCGACGTTCCCGAATGGGCTGGTCGTGCTCGCGTGCCTTGCGCTCGCGACGGTCGCCGCCTGGAGCGCGGTCCGACGCACCGGCGCCGCGCGCCTGATCCTCGCCCTGATCGCGGGGTTGTTCGTCGCGGGCGCGGTCGTGCTCGTGGTCGTCGAGGGGTCGCTGCTCGGCAACGTGATCGTGATCGTGTCGTTCGTGGCATCGCTGGCCTGCGCCAGCGCCGCGTTCGCAGTCCACGTGCGGCTGGCGCCGACCACGCCCCCGGCGCACCCGGTACTGCTCTATAACCCGCTCTCGGGTGGCGGCAAGGCGCAACGCTTCCACCTCGCCGAGGAGGCCAAGCAGCGCGGGATCGAGTCAATCGAGCTCAAGCGCGGCGATGACCTCGAACAGCTCGTCCGTGCGGCAGTCGAGCGCGGTGCCGACGGGCTCGCGATGGCGGGCGGCGACGGCTCCCAGGCGATCGTCGCGATGGTCGCGGCCGAACTGGATCTCCCGTACGCGTGCATCCCGGCGGGGACGCGCAACCATTTCGCGCTCGACCTCGGAGTCGACCGCGACGACGTCGTCGGCGCCCTCGATGCGTTCGTCAACGGGGGCGAGCGACGCGTCGATCTCGCCGAGGTCAACGGCCGCGTATTCGTCAACAACGTCTCGCTTGGGCTCTACGCCGACGCGGTTCAGCAATCGGGCTACCGGGACGCGAAGATCCGTACTCTTCTGGATACCGTGCCGGAAGTCCTGGGGCCTGACGCCAAACCCCCCGATCTGACGTGGTCAGGGGATGACGGTGCTCGCTCCGGCGTCGCGATTCTCGTCTCCAACAACCGCTACCGGCTGATGCGCCTGCTGAATAGCGGCACGCGACCGCGGCTCGACGCCGGGCAGCTCGGGATCACCGTCTTCGTCCCGCGAGACGGGAAGACGCGAGGGGAGGGAGCGTTGAGCTGGGAGGAGTGGACCGACCCGACCTTCGAGCTCGACTCGCCGGCTCCGGTCGCGGCGGGGATCGACGGCGAGGCGATCACGCTCGATCCGCCACTGCGCTTCCGTTCGCGTCCGGGCGCGCTTCGAGTCCGAATCGCGCCTCAGCATCCCGGCGCGTCGCCGTCGACGCTCGAGCCCGACACGATGCTGGGGACGATCGGGGCGCTTGCCGGCTTCGTGGTCGGTCGCAGGCCCGCGGGCCTCGTGGTCGATCGCGGGACCGCAGAGCAGGCTCTGAAGCGATGACCCACTCGGGACTCGTGTTTGCGGCACTCAACGGCGAGGCGCGCCCGCAGCTGTCTCCGCTGCTCGGGTACGCCTCGTTCCTGCTCGTCGTCGTGATCACGCTCGTCGGCATCTGGCTGCTGGTCCGCGTGGCGTCCCAATCGGACTCCGGCGATGACGACGGTGGCGATGGCGGCGAGCGCGGGGGCGGTCCGGATGGGGGCGGGGGAGGTACGCCGCCGGGCTCAGGCCCACGGCCGGACGGC